>NZ_JBHTUV010000007.1:0-246370 GCF_042793475.1 Microbacterium sp. NPDC056569
GGGGCGATCGTCGCCCCGCCCCGCCGTCTGCAGGCGTCAGATGTCGCCGCGGACCGTCAAGAAGATGGTGATCAGGTCCTCCTCGAAGGTGTGGAAGTAGTGGTCGATGCCCTTCCCGTCCGACGAGTGCGACTCCGGCGCATTGCCCTTCGGCAAGGTGTCCCGGGCGAACGTCGTCAGCGTCGTCGGGATGCCCTGCGCCGCGGCCATGGCCACGGCCTCCTGGACCTGCGCCTCCGTGAGCGCTGCGCCGCCGAAGAACTCGTGCGCGCTGCGGAACAGGTCGGCGATCTCGAGCGTGACCCAGTTCTTCGAGTGCGACGCCCCTGCGTTGCCCTGCTCGGACCGGTTCGGCATGTAGCACTCATGCGCGGACGCGACGCCCGCTCCGGCCAGGACGAGAGTCACGCTCAGCGCCGAGGCCGCGACGATCTTTCGGATCATGGTGTTTCCGTTTCTTCCCCGGGGCGCACGGTCGCGCCCCACCCGATTGCGAGAGTAGGACCGGCGCCGTCGTGATACCACCCCCCGCGTGATCGCAGGAGCCGCGCCGCGGCCGACGGACGACCACGCTCTGCGCGAACAATGCCCGCTGACGGCCGCTCGCCTCAGCCCGCTCCCAGCGGCCCCCGTAGGATCGATCCATGGCCGGATTCTGGGGCAGACGCAAGCGCGAGCAGGAAGAACTGAACACGCAGGACGCCGATCTGGCGCGCCGCGCCCAGCAGGCGCTGGTCGCCGCCGACGAGCGGATCCGCCTCACCACCGACGAACTGGCGTTCGCCGACGCCGAGCTGGGCCCCGGACCCACGAAGGAGCTCCGCGAGGCGCTGGAGTCGGTCCGCACGCACCTGCAGGAGGCGTTCCACCTGCACCAGCTCAACCACGACGAGATCCCCGACACCCCCGAAGAGCTGCGCACGCGCAACGCGCGCATCGTGCAGCTGTGCGAGTGGGCCGAAGACCTCCTCGACGACCGCACCGAGGCGCTCGCGGCTCCGATCGAGCGCGCGCGTCGCGCTCCCGAGATCATCGCCCGGGTGCGGGCGGATGCGGCGCGCCTGCGCCTGCGGCTGCCCGACGCGCGTTCGACCGTCGACCGCCTGGCGGTCCGCTACTCGTCGCACGCCCTCGCGCAGATCGACGCGAACCCGGCCGAGGCGGAGCAGCTGCTCGGCTTCGCCGAGCACAGCGCAGGAGTCGCCGAGCGGCGCCGTGAGGCGGGCCAGCGCGAGCAGGCCAACATGGCGCTCGAAGCGTCCACCGAGTCCGTGCGCCGCGCCGAGACGCTGATCGACGCGGTCGAGACCTTCGAGGTCGAGGCGCTGCGCGCCGAGTCCACGCTGGCCGCGATCATCGAGGACTCCCGCGGCGACCTCGTCGTCGCGCTCAAGGAACCGCACTCCCCCGCGGTGCAGACCGCGATCGAGGAGCTGCAGGCGGCGCTGGCCGCGCTGCCCGCCGCCGGGGTGAACACCGACCCCTTCGAGCAGCTCTCGCGGCTGCGCGAGGCGAACGCGGGGCTGGACGCCGCGATCGCGGCGGCGCGCGAGCGGGCCGCCCGTCCGATCCCGCCCCTCGAGCACGTGCGCCACGCCATCGACGACGCCGACCGTCAGCTCGCCGTGTCGCGCGACGTCATCGCCGGGCACCGCGGCTGGATCGGCGCCGATGCCCGCACGCGGTTCGCCGAGGCCGAACGCGTGCGCCTCGACCTCGACCGCTACCTCGGGTCGTCGGCCGCCGCAGTGACAGCGATCGACGAGGACCACCGCGAGCAGGCGTTCGCGATGGCCCGCCGCGCCGCGTTCCTCGCGAGCGAGGCTCTGCAGCTCGCGCAGCGCGACATCGACGCCGCGCGTCCGCAGCCCGACCAGTGGGGCGGGCCCGGATACGGTCAGCAGGGCTGGGGCGGCGGTCGCCGCGGCGGCGGGTCGGACCTCATGGGCGGCATCCTCGGCGGCCTCGTCATCGGCAGCATCCTCGACGGCTTCATCGACTGACGTTCGCCGCCCCGGGAACGGGGCTCAGAGGGCGAGAACCTGCAGGCCGTCGGCGACGACACGGCCGTCGTGGAGCACGGTGCGGTCGACGCCCCGGTCCATGACGGCGCTCGTCGGCGTCTCCCCGTCGACGAGCACGAGGTCGGCGCGATCTCCCACGGCGATGCCCGGCCGGTCGCCCACCCCCGCGACGCGCCGAGACGTGTGGCTCATGATCGACGCGCCGCCCATGGTGGCGACGGCGAGGGCGAGCTCGATGTGGTCATCGCGGCGGAAGCCGTTGACGAACGCGAGCTGCCACGTGCGATCGAGCATGTCGCAGTTGCCGTACGGGCTCCAGTAGTCGCGCTGGCCGTCTTCGCCGAGGCCCACGCGCACGCCCGCCTCGACGAGGTCCACGAGCCTCAGGTGCCCGGTGGTCGAAGGCGCGACCGTCGCCATCGCGATGTCCAGCTCGGCGAACTCGTCGATGAGGCGACGGCTCACGGCCTCCGACACCGAGCCGAGGTCGTACGCGTGCGACATCGTGACCTTGCCCTGCATGCCCAGCGCGCGGGTGCGCTCCAGCACGAGCTCGGTGCTGAACACACCGAGGGCGCCGGGCTCGTGCAGGTGGATGTCGATCTCGACCTGGTACTTCTCCGCGAGCGCGAACACGATGTCGAGGTGCTTGACCGGGTCCCGGTCGAGCTGGCTCGGGTCGATGCCGCCCATGACGTCGGCCCCCTGCTTCAGCGACTCCTCGAGGAACTCGACGGTGCCCGGCTCGCGCAGGATGCCGGCCTGCGGGAACGTCATGATCTGCACGTCGGCGTGCCCCCGGAACCTCTCCTTCGCCGCGAGCACCGAGTCGAACTTCTCGAGCTTGCAGTCGACGTCGACCTGCGCATAGGTGCGGACGCGCGTCGTGCCCTTCGCGATCATCTGCTCGAGGGTGCCGGCGACGATCTCGGCGTGCGGCACGTCGGTGTCGCGCCAGTTGTCCCGGTCGTTGAGCATCATGCCCCAGACGCCCGGCGCGCCTGTGTGCGGCCGGAACGCCAGCCCGATCCGCGAGGAGTCGAGGTGGACGTGCACATCGCTGAACGACGGCAGCAGGAGTCGGCCACGGCCGTCGACGTCATCCGCGGCCGCCGGTGCGGAGGCGTCGTGGGGCCGGATCGCTGCGATGCGGTCGCCCTCGACGACGATGTCGGCGGCGTCGGCGCCCCACGGGCGCGCGTTGCGGATGATCACGTGAGGAGGCCTCTCGACGGACGAAGGGTGCGGCCGGTCGGCCGCACCCTCCATTGTCCGTCAGCTCGTCAGGACGCGAGCTCCTCCGGCTGCGCCTGCGTGGTCAGCGAGATCACACCGTAGTCCCAGCCCTTGCGGCGGTAGACGACACTCGGGTGATCGGTGCGCGCGTCGATGAAGAGGAAGAAGTCGTGGCCGACCAGCTCCATGCGGTCGACGGCCTCCTCCACCGACATCCATTCGGGGTGGAACTCCTTCGTGCGGATGACGACGGGCGTGTAGCCCTCTTCCTCCTCGTTGCCCGTGATGATCGGGATCTCACCGGTCGCGACGGCGCGGAGCACGTCGACAGACGCCGGCTGCAGATCGATCCCCTGGAGTGCGCCGCTGCCCTTCTCGAACTTGGCGCCACGGGGGTGGTTGCGCGCGTCGACGCGCTTGTCCTTCGCACGGCGCAGCTGTTCGCACAGCTTGTCGACCGCGAGGTCCAGTGCGGTGAACTTGTCGCCGTCGGTCGCTTCGGCCCGGATGACGGGGCCCTTGCCGTTGACGGTGAGTTCGACGGTCTCGTCCTCCACGCGACCGTTGTGATATGCGCGGTGTGTGACCTTGACCTCCACGCGTTGAGCACGCGGAGCGAGGTTCTCGATGCGGGCGGCCTTCTCCTCGACGACACCGCGGAAGCGATCTGTGATCCCCACTCCCACGCCGACGATGCTGGTTTCCATCCCTGACCTCCTTGTTCCGGTCCACCCGGCCAAGGGCGGACCTTCAGTCGCCTTGTCACACCCACGCTAGCCGGGCGTCCGGACTCTGTCACCTGTGAGTTTCGAATGCATCGAGCAGCCGTTCACCGGCCGTGGAACGCCTGCGCGGGGTGGCTGCGGCCGTCACCGCGGCCACCACATCGGCACCTGCGGCGCGCAGCGCGCGGACCGCCTCGGCGATGCTGGCGCCGGTCGTCACGACGTCGTCCACGACCACGACGCGCCGCCCCACAGCATCCGCAGCCACCAGGCTGTGTGCGACGTTCCGCGCCCGCGCGTCCCGGTCGAGACCCCGCTGGTCGGACGTGCGGCGGGCGTAGCGCAGCAGCCGCACCGGGCGTCCGCCGCTGCGGCGCACGAGGAGCTCCGGCACGCGGTAGCCGCGCCGGCGATGCGCCTGGCGCGACGTGGGCATCGGCACCAGCACGGCATCCGCGGCGCCGGCGCGCGCGAGCGCCTCCGCGATCGCCGGGCCGAGCGCGACGGCGAGCGACGTGCGCCCCTCCTCCTTGATCACCCGCAGCACCCGTGCGGCGACCCCGTCGAACGCGAGGCCGCTCCACACCGCGACGGCGCCACCCGGCGCCTCGACGAGCTGCCGCGTGGGGTCGGGCGTCAGCGCCAGCGCGCATCGCTCGCACAGCGCCACGTCGGGCTCGTCGCATCCGGCGCAGGAGACAGGCAGGATCAGCGCCAGCGCGTCCGCGCAGGCCTCCCGCACCACGCGGGCGAAATCCGGCATCATCGCGCCAGCATCACGGGAATGCGGGGCATGCGGGCGCCGGCCATGGTGATCGGTGCAAGATCCGCGGTGCTGCGCCGGTGGGGAGGAGCCGCAGCCGGAGCAGCCCTACTGCGGCGCGCCCTGCTGGGTCGCGAGGACGCCGATGCCGGTGGCCGTCGGCTGCCACCCCGTCCCCCGCTTGACGTAGAGCGTGCCGTCCGCGGCCCGGAGGCGAAGGCTCGACACCCCCGACCCGCCCGCGATGGACGCCATCCCCGCGGCCGCGGTCGACGTGCTCGTCAAGCCGCCCACCACCTGCTCGATGACGTTGGAGTCGGCATCGCCGCTGGTGAGCACGCCGATGCTCAGATCGTCGATCCACGTCACGCCGATGCGTGTGACGCCGACGACCGCGCCGGGAACGACTGCCAGCTGGAAGGGTGTTCCGAGCCGCACCGGCGCATCGGTGTCAGGGTCGCGCACGACCCCCGCCACCGACACCACGGTCCGCCCGCCGGCGCTGTAGACGGCGGCGATGCGCGTGCCGTCGCGCGAGAGGGCCATGCCGGCGATCGCGGTGGCCTCGCTCCACGCGTCGGCGACCGCGACGACGTCGCCGTTCGGCAGGAACGCCTGGAGGGCCGTCGGCTCCCCGCGCGGAACGCTCCAGACGATGCCGAAGTCGTCGATCGTGGGGTCGACCAGCCCCTCGCGCAGATCGAGCGGCTCGGTTGCCGCGTCCGCGGCGCTCAACCGCACCACCTCGCCCGAGGCGAGTCTCGCCGCTGCGGAATCGCGCTCCGCCCCCACCTGGACGCTGACGGGCGACGCCGCCTCGACCGCGGGCGAGAGGCCCGGGATCTTGTCGATCTCATCGCCCGTGAGGAAGCCGAAGCCGTCCTCGGTGAGCACGAGCGGCGTGGGGGGGACGCGCGTGGAGCGCACCGCGACCGGCTCCGCGTCGAGCGGCGTGGAGTCCACGGTCATCACGACCTCGGAGACTCCTGCCGTCCGGAGGCTCTCCTCGAGCTGCGTGAGCATGCGGTCGTGCGCGTCGCTGCTCGCAGCGAGCATTCCCTCCGACAGGGCGACCTCGGCCACCCCGTCCTCGTCCATCGGGACGGACGGCACCGCGGTGACGCCGTCGGGGAACGCCGACTCCACGGAGTCCGCGAGCCATTCGCTCACCGGGAGGTTCACGAGGGCCGTCGTGATGCTGACGCGCGCCGTCGCGACGGCGAACCACCGCACATCGGGCACGAGGAACCGGCCCGACGGATCGAAGTACATCAGCGGGTAGCGGTGGAACACGGTCGGGAACTGGGCGTCGTCGAGCCAGATGCCGTCGGGGGCCGCCGTGATGCGCCACTCGCCGTCGGCCTGCATCTCGAGCGTGAAGGACTGCTGCCCGGGGGCGAGCTCCGCCTTCTGGTACGCGCCCTTGTCGTCGACGGTCGCGACCACGTCGAAGGCGAAGTCCACGACGCCCTCGTCCACCTCGACGTAGTCCCGCTCCGCACGCTCGTCGACGGTGACCCCCGTCTCCGGCTTCCAGACCGCCCGGAACTCCGGTGCGAGGAACTCCCGGGCCACGTCCCAGCGCCCGGCGACACCCGGACCGGACCCGGCGTCGATGAAGCCCTCGACGATCTGCTGGGGCGTCGCACCCGGCTGCGGCCGGTTCGGGATGAAGGCCACGTTCTGCGAGCCGTTGCCGGTGTTGCCGTTCTCGAGCCCGTACTCGGGCGGCCCGCTCGTGGGGAAGCCCGCGCAGCCGGTCACGACGACCGCGCACAGCGCGAGGAGAAGGGCCAGGATGCTGCGTGCCCGCCTCATGCGGATCCTCCCCGGGTCCCGTCGGTGCGCGGCAGGTCGATCGGCGCGGTCAGGCCGAGATCGTCGAGCGACGCGACCGCGTCGTCGCCCGGGTCCACCGGGACCGGCGACACTCCCGCGAGCAGTGCGTCCTGGCGCGGAAGCGTGAGCACGAAGTTCGTGCCGCGCCCGGGTTCGGACCACACCGCGAGCTCGCCGCCGTGGAGCTTCGCGTCCCCCAGTGCGATCGACAGGCCGAGGCCGGTGCCGCCGATGGTGCGCTTGCGGGAGGGGTCCGCACGCCAGAAGCGGTCGAAGACGTGCTGTACGTCCTCCGGGTGCATGCCCATGCCGAAGTCGCGCACGCCGATGGCGACCGCCTGCTGGTTGCTGTCGACCGTGACCACGATCGGGCGCCCCTCGCCGTGCTCGATGGCGTTCCCGAGCAGATTGCGCACGACCCGGCGCACGCGCCGCGGGTCCATGTCGACCGGGGAATATCCTCCCGGCGCCACGAGCCGCACATCGGTGCCGTGCTGCTCGGCGAGCTGCTGCATCGACCCGATGACGTCTTCGGCGAGGTGCGCCAGGCTCGTCGGCTCGAGCTCGAGCTGAACGGAGCCCGCGTCGTAGCGGCTGATCTCGAGCAGGTCCGTGAGCAGCGTCTCGAACCGCTGCACCTGCGCGTTCAGCAGTTCGGCCGCCCGCGCGGTCGCCGGATCGAACTCCTCCCGCTGATCGTTGATCATGTCGGCGGCCAGGCGGATCGTCGTCATCGGCGTGCGCAGCTCGTGCGACACGTCCGACACGAACCGCTGCTGCACGAGCGAGAGGTCCGCGAGCTCCTTGATCTGCGACTCCATGCTGTCGGCCATCGCGTTGAACGAGCGACCCAGGGTCGCCAGCTCGTCCTCGCCGCGCACCTCGAGGCGCACGTCGAGGCGTCCCGCCGCGAGCTTCGCGCTGGTGTCTGCGGCCTCGCTGATCGGGGTGGTCACGGATCGCAGGACGAACCACGCGATGCCGCTGATGAGCAGGACCAGTCCGATCCCGACCACCCACAGCGTGCGCTGGACGAAGGTCAGCGTCTCGGGCGCGTTCGCGAGGTCGTAGGCGAGATACAGCTCGTACGAGGCGACGCCCTCGATGGCGAGCTGCTGCCCGACGATGATGCCCGGGACCGTCGTGTCGGTGCCCTCGGGGAGCGCGACGGGCTGCCAGATCTGCTGATCGGGGTTGGTCCGCACGAGCGCCTGCATCGGCGGTGTCACCAGCTCGTCGATCACGCCCTCGGCCGTGCTGAAGTCCTGCGGCGCGTTGGGCACCAGCGGGCCGATGCGGTACGCCGCGACCATGACCGACGACGACTGGTCGCGCAGCGCGGTGAAGGCGAGCGTCATGACATTCTGCATCTGGAAGGAGTCGCTCTGCACGGCGGCATCGAGCGTCCGCTGCGCCGCCGCACGCGCCTGCTCGGCGTCGAGGAGCACCTGGTCCTTGCGCGAGGCGAACAGGTCGTTCTGGATCGCGAGCGCCATCCAGACGCACGCCACGACGACGGCGAGCGCGGTGAGGCCGATCGTGACGAGGATCGTGCGGAAGCGCAGCGAGCGTCGCCACAGCCCCGCGATGTTGCCCGGCCAGGCCCGCCAGAGGCGCCACCAGGGAATGCGGGCACGCGCCGGCGTCACGGCCGTGATCGGCGCGGTCATGGCTGCCTAGACGACGGCGCCGGCGCGGTAACCGACGCCGCGCACCGTGGTCACGATCTTCGGGTTGTCGGGATCCTTCTCGACCTTCGCCCGCAGCCGCTGCACGTGCACGTTCACCAGGCGCGTGTCGGCCTTGTAGTGGTAGCCCCACACCTGCTCGAGCAGCATCTCGCGCGAGAACACCTGCTGCGGCTTGGATGCCAGGGCGACGAGCAGCTCGAATTCGAGGGGCGTCAGCGCGATCGGTCCGTCGCCGCGACGGACCTCGTGCGCGGCGACGTCGACGGTGAGGTCGCCGATGCGCAGCGAGTCGTTCGCGGGCTGGCTGGCCGGACGCAGCCGCGTGCGGATGCGGGCGACGAGCTCCTTGGGGTTGAAGGGCTTCACGATGTAGTCGTCGGCGCCCGACTCGAGGCCCTTCACCACATCGGCCGTGTCGGTGCGGGCCGTGAGCATGATGATCGGGATGCCGGACTCGGCGCGGATGCGGGTGCAGATCTCGATGCCGTCCATGCCGGGCAGCATGAGGTCGAGGAGGATCAGATCGGGCCGCTCGGTGCGCCAGGCGTCGACGGCCTGGGCGCCGTCGGCGCAGAAGACCGTCTCGAATCCCTCCGTGCGCAGCACGATGCCGATCATCTCGGCAAGGGCGGTGTCATCATCGACCACCAGGATGCGTGAAGTCATCGGGCGCGTTCGTTCCTTCTGTCCGAGCGCAGAGGACGACGTGCGCGTTCCCCATGCGCTTCCCACAGAGTAGTCGACCAGGGCTGTGCACCGGCCGAAGCTCGCCCGAACGGACACCGAGAACCGGGTCGGACCCACGGCTGCAGCATCCGACTGATGTGGAACGATAGGGGCGAGCGCCGTCCGAGTGCGCGGCCGATGCGTCGGCCGCCTGCGGCGCGCCGCCGACCGAGAGGGGAATCGTGTCCGCTTACCCGGCATGGACGCCGGCATCACGCCCCGGGATCATCCCGCTGCACCCGCTGTCGTTCGGCACGATCCTGGGCCGCTCCTTCGCGGCCCTGCGCCAGAACCCGCGTGTCCTGCTGGGCTTCGCCCTGGTCGTGCAGACGCTCGCGTACATCGTGGTGCTGGCGGGCATCCTCGCCATCGGCTGGGCCTCCTTCTCGCGACTGGACACGCTGCGACCGGGGACGGAGGAGTACGACACGGTCATGGCGGGCTCGATCGCGCTCACCGCCGTCGCCGGCATCGTGCTGTCCCTCGCCGCAGGCGCCCTCAGCGTGATCGTGCAGGGCATCGTCGTCGTCGAGGTCACGCACGCCGCCGTGGCCGAGAAGCTGACGCTCGGCGCCCTGTGGCGTCAGGTCAAGCCGATCGCGTGGCGCCTCATCGGCTACTCCTTCCTGGTGATCCTCGCCGTGGTCGCGCTCGTCGCCGTCGTGACGCTGGCGATCGTCGGCATCGCGATGGCGGCCCCGGCGGCGGCCATCGCGCTGACGATCGTGGTCATCCTCGCGTCGATCCCGCTGTACTGGTGGCTGATGATCAAGCTGCTGCTGGTGCCGGCGGCCATCATCGTCGAGCAGGCGACGATCCTCGAGGCGCTGTCGCGCTCGTGGACCCTGACGCGGCGGCGCTTCTGGCCGGCCCTCGGCATCATCATCGTGATCAGCGTGATCTTCGCCGCCGTCGCGCAGGTCGTGAGCCTTCCCATGAGCTTCCTGTCGATGGGCCTGACGACGATCATCGCGCCGACCGGCGACCCCGAGCCGACGGCCATCATCGGCTTCATCGCGGCGACTCTGCTCACCCAGGTGCTCACGCTCCTGCTGCAGTCGGTCGCCGTCGTCGTCCAGTCCACCGCGACCGCGCTGATCTACATCGACTGCCGCATGCGTCGCGAAGGGCTCGACCTCGACCTGCTCGCGTACGTAGAGCGACGCGACGCCGGCGCCACCGGCCTCGCCGACCCCTACCGCGAGCACATCGGGCGCGAGATCGCGCCGCGGGGGGTTCCCGGCGCGTACCCCGTCCCGGGTCCCGCGCCGTACCCGCCCGGATACGGGGTGCCCGGGTATCCGCCGGCGCCCGCGGGCGCGGTGTTCTCCACGACGCCGCCGCGGCCGGGGTACGGATCGCCGACAGGCTATGCGCCGCAGCCGGGGTACGCATCGCCACCCGCGTCCGGTGTCGCCGCCCCGCACGGATACGCCGTGCCGCCTGCCTCCGCACCGCCCGCGCAGCCCGCGACGCCGACCCCTCCGGCGGCTGCTCGCGCCGCGGCGCCGTCCACCGAGGAGCCGTCGCCCACGACCTGGGCCGCCCCCGGTGCCGCGCCCGACGGCACCGACCGCGAGTCGCCGTGGGTCTGACCCCCCCTGCGCTCAGCGCGCTCGCGCGTGCCACCGACGCCGTCCCGCCGCTGACGCCGGACGGCGACGAAGCGCGCAGATGGGCCGAGCAGGAACTCTCCGACCCCGCCTACGACATCGCCGAGCCCACCCCGTTCGACCGCATCGCGCGCGCGATCGGCGACTTCATCGCCTCGCTGCTCGACCCGGAACTCTCCGGCGGCTGGGGCTCGACGTTCGCGCTCGTCGCCGCGATCGTGGTCGCGGTCGTCATCGTCGCCGCGTTCCTCCTGTGGGGCGTGCCCCGGGTGACCCGCCGCGCCGCGCCGCGGACGCCGCTGCTGTTCGGCGAGGCCGAGCACCGCTCCGCCGCACAACTGCGCGCGGCCGCGGCGGAACGCGCCCGCGCATCGGACTGGGACGCCGCCATCGTGCTGCGCTTCCGCGCCCTCGCCCGCGGGTGCCTCGAACGAGGCGTCGTCGATCCGCCGCCCGGCGCGACGGTGCACGCCTTCGCGCGCGCCGCGGGCGCCGCCTTCCCCTCGCTCGGAGGCCGGCTCGGAGCCGCCGCCACTGCGTTCGACGACGTGCGCTATCTGCGTCGGCCGGGCACGGTCGAGCTGTACCGGCTCGTCGAGTCGGCCGACGACGCCGTCGCCGCGGCCCGCCCGGTCGTCCGCGAGGAGGTCCCCGCGTGAGCACGGCGACAGACGCCCCGCCCGAGAGGTCGATGACGGATGCTGCGCCCCGGCGCGGCCGTCGGATCGCGGCGTGGGTCTCGATCGGCCTCGCCCTCCTCGTGATCGGCGGGATCGGCGGCGCGATGTCGGCCGCATACCAGTGGGCGCAGCGCGACGCGCTCGACCCCGACTCGGCCGGCCCCGCCGGAACCCGCGCCATCGCCGAGATCCTGCGCGACCACGGCGTCGAGGTGCGGGTCGAGCGCGACCGCGCGTCGGCGGCCGAGGCTCTCGGCACCGGACGCGCGACCCTCGTGCTGCCCGATGCGCCGGCGCTGTCGGACGACGCCCTCGCGGAGCTCGCCGACGCGGCGACGGACGTCGTGCTCGTCGAACCGCGCGCCCGCACGCTCGATCTCCTGCTGCCGGGCTCCGCACCCGCCGGCGTCGCACCCGACGAGGCGATCGATCCCGGCTGCGAGGTCGAGGACGCACTCCGCGCCGGCGCCGTCGCTCCGGGCGCCGTCTACGCCGGCGACGACGGCTGCTATCCGGCCTCGGACGGGTTCGGGCTGGTCGTCGGGTCCGTCGACGGCGGCCGCGTCGCCGCGATCGACGCCCGCCCCCTCTTCACCAACGAGCACCTCGCCGAGAACGGCAACGCCGCGCTCGCGGTGAACCTCATGGGGCGGCATCCGCTCGTCGTCTGGTACGTGCCGAGCCCCGCAGACACCGACCTCGCCGACACGAACCCTTCGCTCGGCGACCTCACACCGCCCTGGGTGAGCGCCGTCATCGTGCTCCTGCTGATCGCCGGCATCGCGGCGGGCGTGTGGCGCGGCCGCCGTTTCGGCCCCCTCGTCGCGGAGCGCCTGCCGGTGACGGTGCGCGCGTCCGAGACGACCGAGGGTCGCGCGCGCCTCTACGCCCGCGCCGGCGATCCGCTCCACGCCGCGGATCGGCTCCGCATCGGGGCCCTGCGCCGCATCGCCGCGCTGCTCGGACTCGCTCCGAACGACGCCGCCCCCGAGGTCGCCGACGCCGCCGCCGGCCGCACCGGCCTCGACCGCCGCGCCGTCCGCGGCATCCTCATCGACGACATCCCCCGCAGCGACGCCGACCTCGTCGCGCTGACCACCCGCTTGAGAGACCTCGAGGACGCCGTCCGCACGGCCGTCCGACCCGAAAGGAGCCCCCGATGACGGACACGCCCGCTCCCGCGAGCACCGCGGCGCCCGCTGCGGCGGACCGCCCGCCACTCGACGACGCCGCACTGCGCGAGGCGATGAACCGCGTGCGCCTCGAAGTGGGCAAGGCGGTCGTCGGTCAGGACGGCACCGTGACGGGCCTGCTCATCGCCCTGCTGTCACGCGGCCACGTGCTGCTCGAGGGCGTTCCCGGCGTCGCGAAGACCCTCCTCGTCCGGGCGTTCTCGACGGCGCTCGGCCTGGACACCAAGCGCATCCAGTTCACCCCGGACCTCATGCCCGGCGACGTCTCGGGCTCCCTCGTCTACGACGCGAAGACGGGCGAGTTCGAGTTCCGCGAGGGCCCCGTCTTCACGAACGTCGTGCTCGCCGACGAGATCAACCGCACGCCGCCCAAGACGCAGGCGGCGCTGCTCGAGGCGATGGAGGAGCGCCAGGTATCGACCGACGGCGTGACCCGGCCGCTCCCCGATCCCTTCCTCGTGGCGGCGACGCAGAACCCCGTCGAGCACGAGGGCACGTACACGCTCCCCGAGGCGCAGCTGGACCGGTTCCTCCTCAAGCTCATCGTCGAGGTGCCGGCACGCGATGCCGAGCTGGCGGTGCTCCGCCGCCACGCGAGCGGCTTCGACCCGCGCGACCTCGAGGGCGCGGGGCTGCGCCGGGCCGCCAGTGCCGATGAGATCCGCGCGGCGCAGCGGGCGGCAGCATCCGTCACCGTCTCCGACGACGTGCTCGGCTATGTCGTGGATCTGGCGCAGGCCACGCGCCGGAGCCCGTCGGTGCAGCTCGGGGTGAGCCCGCGTGCGGCGACCGCGCTGCTTGCGGCGTCGAAGGCGTGGGCGTGGCTCGGCGGCTACCCCGCGATCACACCCGACCATGTGCAGACCATGCTGCTGCCGACGTGGCGTCACCGCATCCGGCTGCGTCCCGATGCCGAGCTCGAGGGCGTGTCGGTCGACGCCGTGCTCGGGTCGGTGCTGCAGCAGACGCGCGTTCCCATCTGACGCCGATGTACGTCACCGGTCGCCTGCCGCTGCTCCTCGCCGTCGGAGCGCTGCCCGTCGTGCTGCTGTCGACGGCGGGTGTCGACGCGTGGCTCACGGCCGCGGGGTGGGTGCTGCTGTGCCTGATCGCGACGCTCGGCGACGCGGCAGCGGCTCCCGACCCACGGCGGATCACGGTGACGCGGCGCCTTCCGTCACGCGTGCTGCTCGGGCAGCCCGTCGTCGCCGAGGTCCTGCTGCGCAACGGCGGCGAGCGCACGCTGCGCGGCCGTGTCCGCGACGCGTGGCAGCCGACGGCGGGGGCTCCCGCCGAGCGCCCGGCGATCGTCATCCCGCCCGGCGAGGCGCGGACGATCGGCGTCCCGCTCCTCCCCCGCCGTCGCGGCGAGCTGCGCTCGAGGTTCGTCGTGGTGCGCTCGGACGGACCGCTGCGCCTGGCCGGACGCCAGGCGCGCATCGACGCGCCGGGCGCGCTGCGCGTGCTGCCGCCCTTCACCGCCCGGCGCCACCTGCCCTCGCGGCTCGCCCGGCTGCGCGAGCTCGATGGCAACACGAGCGTGCAGGTGCGCGGACAGGGCACCGAGTTCGACTCGCTGCGCGAGTACGTGCGCGGTGACGACGTGCGCTCGATCGACTGGCGCGCGACGGCGCGGTCGAGCACGACGATGCTGCGCACGTGGCGTCCCGAGCGCGACCGCCACGTCGTGATCGTGATCGACACCGGCCGTACGGCCGCCGCGCGCGTCGGCGACGGCGTGCGGCTGGATGCCGCGATGGAGGCGGCGCTGCTGCTCGCGGCGCTCGCGACCCGGGCGGGCGACCACGTGCACCTGCTGATGTTCGATCGCACCATCCGGGCCCGCGTCACCCGCGTGGACGGACCGGGCCTGCTGTCCGCACTCGTCGACGCGATGGCGCCCGTCGAGCCGCAGCTGATCGACACCGACTGGGACGGCGCCTTCGCGCAGGTGCGCGCGCTCACGTCCCGCCCCTCGCTCGTGGTGCTGCTGACGGCGCAGGACGCCGCCGAGGCGGCGCGCGGCTTCCTCGGGTCGCTCCCGGCCCTCGCCCGCGGCGCCCACGTTCTGGTCGGCGCCGTCACGGACGAACAGGACCCGCTGCCCGAGCGCCCCGACGCCGCGGACGCGTACCGCGCCGCCGCCATCGCGCAGAGCGCACACGACGCCGCGGTCGTCGCGGCGGCCATCGGCCGCGCCGGCGGAGAGGCGATCGCCGCGACGCCGGAGGATCTGCCGCCCCGGATCGCCGACCGCTACCTGGCGCTGAAGGCCGCGGGCCGTCTCTGAGACGCCGGGGCGCAGCATCCGGAACCGCGAACGGCCGGGGACGAATGCCTGAACGTCCGGGGAAACTTGACGAGATCAGGCGTTATGGAGGGACACTCCGCGCGCGGTTCCTGGGAAACCGCTGAACATGCCGCTAGCCTCGCGACGAGGAAAGGAGTCCGCCATGTCGGATACCACCATCCCGCCCACCACGGTGAACAGGCTCGTCGCGGAGGCACTGGGAACGTTTCTGCTCGTCTTCGGCGGTGTCGGCGCAGCCCTGTTCGCGGCCAATTTCCCCGCCGACTCCGACAGCAACCCGCTGGGCATCGCGTTCGTCGGCGTCTCGCTGGCATTCGGTCTGACCGTCGTCGCCGGCGCGTACGCCTGGGGTCCGATCTCGGGCGGCCACTTCAATCCCGCGATCACACTCGGTCTCGCGGCAGCCGGCCGGTTCGAGTGGAAGAACACGATCGGCTACATCATCGCGCAGGTCATCGGCGGCGCGCTCGGCACGACGCTCATCGTGCTGATCGGCATCTTCAACCCCGACAACTGGCTCGCCAACGCCCAGGACGGCGGCTTCGCCTCGAACGGCTACGACGACCTCTCCCCGGGCGGCTTCGGCCTCGGCGCCGCCATCATCGCCGAGGTGCTGCTCACGGCGATCTTCGTGCTCATCATTCTCGGCGTCACGCACTCGACGCGCGGCACGGCGGCGCTCGCCCCGCTCGCGATCGGCCTCACGCTGACACTCATCCACCTGATCTCGATCCCGATCGACAACACGTCGGTGAACCCCGCACGCTCCATCGCCGCGGCGATCTACGGCGGCCCCGGCCCGCTGTCGCAGCTGTGGGTGTTCATCGTGTTCCCGATCGTCGGCGGCCTCCTCGCCGGCGTCCTGCATCGCGCGCTCTTCGAGCCCAAGGGCACGCTGCCCCCCGTGCAGGCCGAGGCGCGGGTCAAGTAGCCACCGCACGCATCACGAGGAGCGGCCCGCCCCCACTCGGGGACGGGCCGCTCCGCTGCGTGTCGCAGGTGTCAGACGAGGTCGAAGCGGTCGAGCTCGGTGACCTTGCCCCACGCCTTCACGAAGTCGCGCACGAACTTCTCGTTCGCGTCGTCCGAGGCGTACACCTCGGCCACGGCGCGCAGCTCGGAGTTCGACGAGAACAGCAGATCGACGCGCGTGCCGATGCCGACGGGCTCGCCGGAGCCGTCCTTGGCGCCCGAGAACGCGTGCGCGCCCGGGTCGAGCGGCTTCCAGGTGGTGCCGAGGTCGAGCAGGTTCACGAAGAAGTCGTTCGTGAGCACGCCCTTGCGGTCGGTGAACACGCCGTAGTCCGAACCGTCCCAGTTCGCACCGAGCACGCGCAGGCCGCCGACCAGCACCGTCAGCTCCGGCGCGCTCAGTGTGAGCAGGTTCGCACGGTCGATCAGGTGGTGCTCCTCGGGCATGAACGCCTGCGGGCCGTAGTAGTTGCGGAATCCGTCCGTGGTCGGCTCGAGGAACGCGAACGACGTGACGTCGGTCTGCTCCTGCGTCGCGTCGGTGCGGCCCGGGTGGAACACCACCTCGGCCTCGACGCCGGCGTCCTTCGCCGCCTTCTCGACCGCGGCGTTGCCCGCGAGCACGATGAGATCGGCCAGCGACACCTTCTTGCCGGAGGTTTGGCCGTGGTTGAACGAGGCCTGGATCTCCTCGAGCTTCGCGAGCACCGTGGCGAGCTGGGCGGGCTTGTTGACCTCCCAGTCCTTCTGCGGGGCGAGGCGGATGCGGGCGCCGTTGACGCCGCCGCGCTTGTCGCTGCCGCGGAACGAGGATGCCGCCGCCCATGTGGTCTCGACGAGCTCCGACACGCTCAGGCCGCTGTCGAGGATCTGCGCCTTCAGCGCCGCGGCATCGGCGGCGTCGATGAGGTCGTGGTCGACGGCGGGCACACGGTCCTGCCAGAGCAGCTCCTCGGCCGGCACCTCGGCGCCCAGGTAGCGCTCGATCGGGCCCATGTCGCGGTGCGTCAGCTTGAACCACGCGCGCGCGAACGCGTCGGCGAAGGCCTCGGGGTCGTCCTTGAACTTCCGCGAGATCGCGTCGTACGCCGGGTCGGTCCGCAGAGCGAGGTCGCTCGTGAGCATGCGCGGCTCGCGACGGCCGTTCGAGTGGGCCAGCGGCACCATGTCGGCGCCGCCGCCGTTGATCGGACGCCACTGGTGTCCGCCGCCCGGGCTGCGCATGAGCTCCCACTCGTAGGCGTAGAGGATGTGGAAGAACTCGTTGTCCCAGCGGGTCGGGTGGTAGGTCCAGGTCACCTCGAGGCCCGACGTGATCGTGTCGTCGCCGTGGCCCGTCCCGTGGTTGTTCTTCCAGCCCAGGCCCTGCTGCTCGAGGCCGGCGGCCTCCGGGTTGTGCTCGATGTTGGTGTCGGGTGCGGCGCCGTGGGTCTTGCCGAACGTGTGGCCACCGGCGATCAGCGCGACGGTCTCCTCGTCGTCCATCGCCATGCGACCGAACGTCTCGCGGATGTCGCGCGCGGACTTCAGCGGGTCGGGCTCGCCGTTGGGGCCTTCGGGGTTGACGTAGATGAGGCCCATCTGCACGGCCGCGAGCGGCTTCTCGAGCTCACGATCGCCCGAATAGCGCTCGTCGTCCAGCCACGTGGTCTCGGGACCCCAGTACACGTCGGCGTCCGGCTCCCACACGTCCGCGCGACCGCCGGCGTAGCCGAACGTCTGGAAGCCCATCGACTCCAGCGCCACGTTTCCGGCGAGGATCATGAGGTCGGCCCACGACAGCGACTGGCCGTACTTCTTCTTGACCGGCCACAGCAGGCGACGGGCCTTGTCGAGGTTGACGTTGTCGGGCCAGCTGTTCAGCGGCGCGAAGCGCTGCTGGCCGGCGCCGCCGCCGCCGCGGCCGTCGGTCACGCGGTACGTGCCCGCGCTGTGCCACGCCATGCGGATCATGAGCGGGCCGTAGTTGCCGAAGTCGGCGGGCCACCAGTCCTGCGACGTGGTGAGCGTCTCGGCGATGTCGGCCTTGACCGCGGCGAGGTCGAGCGACTCGAAGGCCGCCTTGTAGTCGAAGTCCTCACCCAGCGGGTTGGCGATCGCAGGGTTCTTGGCGAGGATCTTGAGGTTCAGCTGGTTCGGCCACCACACGCTGTTGGCGTTTCCGGTGGTCGGGTGAGGCTGACCGCCGTGGATGACCGGGCAGCCCTCGGATTCGTTCGGGCGCGGGCGGGTCTCGCCGTCCTCGCGCTCGTCGACCGGCGTGTCGATCGGGGTGACCGCCTGATCGGCGTCGGTCGGGTTCTCACCGATCTCCGGGATCGTGTCGTTGGTGTCGGTCATGGCTTCCTTCCAATCGGATGGGCTGGGGAATCGGACAGGATCAGGATGCGGCGGCCTCGGCCCGCACGCCGTGCCCGGCGTCGGCGGCCGTCGCGCACGCGGGGCAGATGCCCCAGAAGGTCACCTCGGCCACCTGCACGGTGTAGCCGTGCGGGTCGGACGGCGTCAGGCAGGGTGCCGCGCCGACGACGCAGTCGACGTCTTCGACGGCGCCGCATTGCGAGCAGATGAGGTGGTGGTGGTTGTCGTCGACGCGGAGTTCGAACAGGCCGGGGCGGCCCGCGGGCTCGATGCGGCGGGCGAGTCCTGCGTCGACGAAGTCGCCGAGCGCGTTGTACACGGATTGCAGGCTCGTGGCGGGGAGGGTCTGAGCCACGACCCCGAACAGCTCCTCGGCGCTCGCGTGCGGGCGCTCGACGAGCGCCTCGACGACGGCCCGCCGCGAATCCGTGACCCGCAGACCCGCGGCACGCAGTCGCGCGGCGGTGTCGACGGCGCGCGCGTCGACGGTGGGGTGCGGGGTCACACCCCGAGCCTAGCGTTGTTTTGAGTTACTCAAAACAGTGGTATGCAGCATCCGTCCCGCGGATCAGCCTGCGACGAGCGTGGGCGTGCCCGCTTCGTACTCGGTGAGATCGCCGCTCTCCCCCAGCCGATGGGCGCGGCGCCCCACCACGAGCATGTAGACGAGGAACAGCGCGAGCGCCGCCGCGCCGATGCCGATCTTGACCGGCCACGGCCACGGCTGCGCTGTCACGAAGCCCTCGATCACCCCCGAGACGCCGAGCGCGATCACGAGGCCGATCGCGATCGTCGCGAGGGAGCGGCCCGCCGCCGCGAGCGCCTCGCCGCGCGAGCGGGGTCCGGGGGCGACCCACGCCCAGAAGATCTGCAGGCCCGCAGCGCCCGCCACGAAGATGCAGGTGAGCTCGAGCAGGCCGTGCGGAAGGATGTACAGCACGAAGACGTCGCCGCGGTCGAACGCCGCCATCACCGCCGCCGCGGTGCCCACGCCGACGGCGTTCTGCACGAGGACCATGATCGGCCAGACGCCCGTGATGCCGAACAGCACGCACTGCGCCGCGATCCAGGCGTTGTTCGTCCAGACCGTGCCCGCGAACACGGCCGCCGGGTTCTCGCTGTAGTAGTCGGTGAACTCGTTCTCGGCGTACTGCTCGAGCTGCGCGCGGCTCCCGAGGCTCGCGATCAGCGCGGGGTCGCCCGACACCCACAGCGCGACGACGACCAGCACGATGACGAAGCCGATCGCGATCGCGAGCGTCGTCCACCGCACGCGGTAGAGCGCGGCCGGCAGCTGCAGCGCGAAGAAGCGCGGGATCTGGCGCATCACGTTCTCGGGCGCCCCGGTGAGCCGGAGCCGTGCGCGGCCCAGCATGGTCGAGATGTGGTCCCCCTGGATGCTGCGACCCGCGGACGTCTTCGCGTCGGCGAGGTCCGCGGAGGCCGCGCGGTACCGGGTGACGAGCTCGTCGACCTCGGCGCCGGAGAGCCGCCGCGTGCGGCTGAGCTGGTCGAGCCGCGCCCATTCCTCGCGCCGAGCGGCGGTCAGCGCGTCGAGGTCCATGCGCTTTACTGTAGCCATGCCCGCCGACCAGCCCGCGATCGTCGACATCCACCAGGACGAGGTGCTCACGGGCGAGGCCGTCGCGCTGGACGTGCAGCCGCTCGGCTACTTCCTCCGCGCGCTCGGCGTGCTCATCGACATGCTGCTCGGCGTCATCGTGTTCCTGCTGCTGGTGTGGGGCATCAGCTGGCTCGTGGGGATCGGCGCCGTGGACGAGGCGATCATGCCGATCCTGACGATCGTGCTGCTCGTGCTCGTCATGGTCGTGATCCCGACCGTCGTCGAGACCACCACGCACGGGCGCAGCCTCGGCAAGCTCGCCGTGGGCGGGCGCATCGTGCGCACCGACGGCGGCGCGGCGGGTTTCCGCCACGCGTTCATCCGCGCCCTCGTCGGCGTCTTCGAACTGTGGTTCACGGTGGGCGCCGTCGCCGCGCTCGTCGGCGCGTTCACGCCGCGGTCGCAGCGTCTCGGCGACCTGCTCGCCGGCACCTACTCCGAGCGCACGCGCACCCCGCGCCTGCCCGACCCGCAGCTGGGGATCCCCCCGGTGCTCGCGGAGTGGGCCGCTGTCGCGGACGTCGCCCGACTGCCTGAGCGCCTCTCGCGGCGCCTGGCCCAGTTCGCCCGATCGGCGGCGAGCATGGAGCCCACCGCACGGGCACGGGTCGCAGCATCCCTCGCCCGCGAAGCCGCCGAGCACGTCTCTCCCGTGCCGTCCGTCGACCCCGAGACGTTCCTCATCGGGGTCGTCGCCGTGCGCCGCGAGCGCGAGCTGCGCGCTCTGCGGCTCGAGACCGCGCGCGCCGACGCGCTGGCGGGACCGGTGTCCGCCCCGCCGCGCGGCTTCCCCGAGCGCTGAACCCGAGCCAACGGCGTCACCAAGCCCGCACCCCTGGCGGCGAGAGTACACCTGGTGGCCGAAAGGTAGGGAAGTTCCCTATCTCTCGGCCACCAGTTGTACTCTCGCCGTTGAAGCGCAGGCCCCAGGCCACGGACCACGGGCCACGGGCCACGGGCCACGGGCCACGGCGCCTCAGTAGCGGTAGTGGTCCAGCTTGTACGGGCCCTCGACCGGCACGCCGATGTATGCCGCCTGCTCGGGGGTCAGCTCGGTGAGCTGCACGCCGAGCGCGTCGAGGTGCAGGCGCGCGACCTTCTCGTCGAGGTGCTTCGGGAGCACGTAGACCGCTGTCGGGTACTCGTCGCGCTTCGTGAAGAGCTCGAGCTGCGCGAGCACCTGATTCGTGAACGACGCGCTCATGACGAACGACGGATGCCCCGTCGCATTGCCGAGATTCAGCAGCCGGCCCTCGCTCAGCACGAGCACGCTGCGCCCGTTCGGCAGGCGCCACTCGTGCACCTGGGGCTTGATCTCGATCTTCTCGACGCCCCCGAGCGACTCGAGTCCGGCCATGTCGATCTCGTTGTCGAAGTGGCCGACGTTGCCGACGATCGCGAGGTGCTTGAGCTTCAGCAGATCGTCGACGGTGACGACGTCCTTGTTGCCGGTGCCCGTGATGACGATGTCGACCTCGTCGGCGACATCGTCCAGGCGCGCGACCTGGTAGCCGTCCATCGCGGCCTGCAGCGCGCAGATGGGGTCGACCTCGCTCACGATGACGCGCGCGCCCTGGCCGCGCAGGGCCTCGGCGGCGCCCTTGCCGACGTCGCCGTAGCCGCACACGAACGCGACCTTGCCGCCCATCAGCACGTCGGTGGCGCGGTTGATGCCGTCGGGCAGCGAGTGGCGGATGCCGTACTTGTTGTCGAACTTCGACTTCGTCACCGAGTCGTTCACGTTGATCGCGGGGAACAGCAGATCGCCGGATGCTGCGAGCTCGTAGAGGCGGTGAACGCCCGTGGTGGTCTCCTCCGTGACACCGAGGAGGTCCCCCGCCATGCGCGTGAAGCGCTGCGGGTCGCGCGCGAGGCTGGCGCGGAGCGTGTCGAGGACGATGCGGTACTCGGCGGAGTCGTCGGCCGCGGCATCCGGAACCGTCCCGGCCTTCTCGAACTCGACGCCCTTGTGCACGAGGAGGGTGGCGTCGCCACCGTCGTCGAGGATCATGTTCGGGCCGTCGAAGCCCTCCGCGGTCCAGTCGAAGATGCGGTCGGCCAGGCGCCAGTACTCCTCGAGGGTCTCGCCCTTCCACGCGAAGACCGGGACGCCTGCCGGCGCGTCGACGGTGCCCGTCGGACCCACGACGACGGCCGCGGCCGCCTCGTCCTGCGTCGAGAAGATGTTGCAGCTCGCCCAGCGCACCTGCGCGCCGAGCGCGACGAGGGTCTCGATGAGCACCGCGGTCTGCACCGTCATGTGGAGCGACCCCGCGATGCGGGCCCCCTTGAGCGGCTGCGAGGCGCCGAACTCGTCGCGCAGCGCCATGAGTCCCGGCATCTCGTTCTCGGCGAGGCGCAGCTGATGGCGTCCGGCTTCCGCCAGCGAGAGGTCGGCGACCTCGTACTCGAGGCCCTCGGTGGGCTCGGTGACCGCGGGGGTGGCAGGCGTGGCGACGGGCGTGTGGGTCGGCATCCGCCCATTCTCCCACGCCCGCCGCGGGCCCCGGAAAGGCGCCGTGTCAGGCGCGGAGGGTCTCGTGCCTGACGACGACCCAGCCCTTGGGCACCGACAGCCGGTCGGTGTGGATCGCGCAGAGGTCGTGGGCGTGCGGGTCGCCCGCGGCGCCGAGCGGACCGAGGGCCGCCATCTGGTCGCCGTAGTCGTAGGTGAGCGTCGACACCGCCTCACGGGCGCATCCGACCTTGGAGCAGACTCTCTCGCGCATCGGGTCGACGCTATCGCGCGCAGGCGACACCGGGACGCATGCCGCGCCGCACTTCCACCCGAAGCCGGCGGGTCTTCGCCTGTCACGAGGTGCTGCCCGCAGCGGCGCTTCGTGGCAGGCGAACGGGATCGGAACGAGACCTAGGATGGGGGCATGGCGTGGCGTCGGAGCAGGACCAGCGAGCGCGCGCCGCGGCGCACGTCCCGTCACGGACGCCACGGCCGTGAGGGGCGCAGCTCCGTCGTGCGCCCGCCGCTCCCCCCGCTCGACACGCGGGTCGACCGCTTCGACCTGTCGGTGGGGACCGCCGCCGAGTTCCTGCGGTCGGCGTGGCCGGAGCTGCGCGACGTGCGCTTCGAGGTCGCCGACATGCCCGCCGCGACCGACGACGACGGCATCCCCCGCTGGACCGTCCTGCCCGACGCGGGCCGCATCATCCTGTACCGCCTGCCGATCGAGCGCCTCAGCCACCTGCACCGCGACGACGAGCTGCACCGGCGCATGCTCGTCGAGGGCGCCGTCTTCCGCGCGGCCGCGGAGTATCTCGACCGCGACCCGTGGGACCTCGGCCCTGAGCGCTTCCGGTACTTCTGACCAGGCTCGGCCCCGTCAGGGGTAGACGACGATCTCCGGGGTCGCCACGTCTGCCGGCCACACCGGCACGCCGGCGAGCGCCCCGTCGCCCGCGAACGAGAGCCCGGCGCGCACCGGCGCCTCCGGATCGAGCATGTAGAGCGATCGCGCGGCCAGGCGCACCGCGATCGATCCGTTCGCAGGGACAGTGAGGTCGAACGGCGAGCCGCCGTCGACCGGAGTGACGGCGACGACCGCCGGCTGGTCCGACGGGTTCACGATCGACAGCGACGGCGTCGGCCCGCCCGGTGTCGCGAACAGCGACGGCACCGTCACCTCGGGCGCCGGCGTGTACCACGCGAAGTCGTCGCCCGCGCCGACTCCCGTCGTCTGCCACACCGCCGCGACCACCGGCGCCTCCGCATCGAGGCTGACCGTGTAGGCGCCGGGAGCCAGCCCGTTGAGCGCGAGCTCGAGCGGCTTTCCGGCTTCGAGCGACACCTCCTGCGGGTCGCCGACGGGCTCGCTCCGGCCGGCCGCGGTCACGGTGACCCGGGCTGCGGCGGGGAGCACGGGTGACAGCATCCGCAGCACGGTCGTCTCCTCCGATGCCCCATCGTCGCCGGACGGACGCGCGACGGTGATGCCCGTGATCACCTGCTTGTTCTCCGTGTGGGCGATCGGGCCGACCTGATCGACCCCGGCCGGGGTCAGGGTTCGGGTCATGCTCGCCTGCAGCGACGCGTGGATCGGCGCGCCGACGGCCGACACCCGCACGACAGGGGTCTCCTCGCCGAGCGCGAGGCCGGCGAGCGGCACCACGCGCTGCGTGCCGGGCGCGATCACGAGGTCGACGCCGCCGGGGGGCGCCTGAGGCCCGTCCACCCCGTAGACCGTGAGCTGCACGGTCGCCGGAACCGAACCCGGGTTCGCGAGCAGCACCAGATCTGCGGCGCCCGTCGCCGCGGACCCGCCGACCAGCCAGGACTCGAGCAGCGGCTGACGGCACGCGGAGGCCGCGAATCCGGCGAGGTCGTCGGCGTTCGCGACCGCCGCGCCGGCGGCGGCGATGTCGACCGCCTGGCCGTCGCGGGGAGGGGCCGTGTACGCGAGGGGTCCCGGTCCGACGTCCGTGGTCTGCAGCTGCTGCTCCGCGGCGCCCCCGCCGTCGGCCGTGCCGCCGATGACCGACTGCGGTGCGGCGAGGGTCACGGTGGACGCCGCGGTGGGATTGCGCCCGATCGACAGCAGTCCGCCGTCGCAGGCGATGACGGATGCTGCCGGCGCCGGCGTCGCGAGCACGCTCAGCGGCTCTCGCACGAGGGTCGGCCAGGGCACCGAGACGGCCGTGACGACCGCGACGACCGCCAGCACCGACACGGCCGTGCCGATCAGCAGACGGGCGCTCGTCGTCGCCCAGCGGAACACGCGTCGATCGCTCATCGGCCCTCCTGCCAGTGCGGTCCCACGACACGCGGCGTGCGCCGCGCCTCCCGGATCGAGGTGGCCGTCGGCACGGCGAGCAGCAGCGCGATCCCGAAGATCGCGATCTGCCCGAAGGCGACCCACCGGCCGAGGACGGAGACGGATGCCGCCTCCTCCGGTCGCGGCGCGATGTCGTCGACGACGCGCCACAGTTCGCCCTTGGCGGTGTCGCCCACCACGACGAGCGTGTCGCGCTGGCCGAGCGCGGTCATCGCCGACAGACGTGTCGTGCGCGCAGCATCCGTCTCGGGCGGAGTGGCCGGTGCCAGCAGGATGAATCCGATCCCGCGGGCCGCGAGCTGCGCCACGACGTCCTCCGACGACGGAGTGACGAGGTCGGCGGCGAACACGGCGAGCTCTTCGTCCTGCGCCGTCGGCACGGTGCGCGTCGACAGCAGCGTGCTCTGGCCGCCGATCGTCTCGCTCGCGCCCCACACGACCTGCGCCGCCACCCCGCCATCGGCCTGCGGCGTGAGCACGATCGTCCCGACGTCCGGGTCCTCCCGCCCCTCGGCCGCGACGAAGGCGGGAAGCGTGCTCGCGGGTCCGTTCGCGATGGTGGCGGCGCCGCGCGTGAAGGCGGTCAGCGAGGGCACGGCGAGCACGACGGCGGCCGCGAACACGAGGATCGCCGCGACCCCGCGCACGAGGGCGACGCGTGGTGCGAGACCGGCGTCGAGGGCGACGAGGGCGCCTCCGATGCCGCCGAGCCATGCGAGGCTCAGCCCGGCGCCCGGCCACAGCGGCACGGTGGCCGACTGGGCGAAGGCGACCGAGATCCCGACGACGGCGAACGCCGTCCCGAGGCCGAGCGCGGTGATCGCGAGCAGCGCGATGCCCGCCGCCCAGCGCTGGGTGAGGGGCGCGGCGAGGGCGAGGAGCGCGAGCGGCACGCTGAGCAGCGGCACCCACCACGTCGGCCCATCGGGAAGGATCGTCGTCCACCCGGCGAGATCGGGCGTCGGAATGCCGGCGGTCAGGAGCGCACGGCCGGCCGCATCGGGCGCGACCTGGGGGCCTGCCCACGGCACGCCCGGATCGGCGAGGAGGCCCCACACCTGCGCGTTCGCCACCGCGTTCCAGACGAGCGGGAGCGCGAGGGCGACGGACGGGATGAGCGTCCAGATCAGGCGGGCGATGCCGCGACCGGCGCGCAGGATCACCGCGAGCAGCACGGCGCCCGCCCACACGACCGCCATCGCAGGAGCGAGGGAGGGTGCACTCGCCACCACGACGGCGAGCAGGATCGAGGCAGCGCCGGCGCCCGCCCACGAGCGGTGGGCGACGGACCCGGCGTAGAACAGCCACGGCAGCACCAGGTGCACGATCACGCCCGTGGGTCGCCCCTGGGTGAGGGCGACGAGGAGCGTGGGCGACAGCGCCCAGACCGCCCCGCCGAGCAGTCGCAGGCTCGCGCGCTCGGTCACCCGCGTCGCGGCGAACCAGCCTCCGAGCGCCGCGAACGGAAGCGCCAGCACCCAGAGCAGGACCAGGCCGCGGGACGGCGCCCAGGCCCAGAGGGAGCCGAGCACGGCCACGACGGCCGCGAACGGATCGGCGGGGCCGATCGTGTCGAGCCCGAGGGCGCGCTGACCGTACGCGGCGTCGTCCCACAGCTGTCCGACGGTGGTCGCCAGCGGCTGAAGCGCTCCCCCGCCGAGCACGGGCCAGGCCAGCAGCGCCGGGAACGCGGCGACCGAGACGACGAGCGCGGCGAGCACGAGCCACGCGCCGCCGCCGGCGAAGAACCTCAGATCGCTGCGCCGGTGGCCGCCGATCGTCACCTCGGGGTCGTCGTCGAGCCGCTCCCGCAGTTCGCTCCGGCTCGTGCGCAACGGCGCCACCTGCGCCCACGACGCCGTCCGTGCGCGGGCGAGCCGGCGACGGGCCCGCAGGACGGGCATGATGCGCACGAGCGCGACGGCGGCCGCCGCCCACTCCGCGGAGATGCGTCCGGGCTGCTTGCGGGCCAGGTCCACGATCGAACGCCACAGCGCGAGCGGGAGGATGGTGAGCCAGTGCAGCGGCGCCACGACCACCGGGGCGTAGACGAGGCGGCGATGCAGCTGCGCCACCCGTTCCGCGTAGACGGCGCGACGCCGTCGCTGCGGAGTGAGCGGCGTGGGCAGTCCGGCGACGCCGTCCCCTGCCGTCGCGACCAGCGCGGCGGGAACCAGCGAGATGCGGCCGCCCGCCAGCCGGGCACGCACACCGAGATCGAGGCCCTCGTCGGCACCGGACAGTGCGCGATCGAGGCCGCCGAGTCGCTCCCAGGCATCGGCACGGACGAGGATGCCGCGGACGTCGGCGCCGAGCACGTCCTCGCGGGCGTCGTGCTGGCCCTGATCGAGCTCGTCGTCGGCGAGGCCGACGGTGCGGCCGAACCGCGTCATCCCGACGCCGAGCGACACGATCTCGGAGCGGTCGTCCCAGCGCACGAGCTTGGGTGCGACGAAGGCCACGGACGGCGAGAGCTCGAGCGCGCCGGCGAGGCGCGCCAGGGCGTCGGGCTCGGGCGCGGTGTCCTGCGCGAGCAGCCACACCGCGTCGCCGTCGATGCGCGGCGTGACGAGGTCCGTCGCCGCCGCGAAGCCGGTGGACGCCGGCGCCTTCACGACGGACTCGGCGGCCGCGGCATCCGCGACCTCGAACAGGTGATCGTCACCCCCGCACACCACGATGGTGAGCACGTCGACGGGTCGGGACTGCTCGGCGAGTGCCGCGAGCGTGCGTCGCAGATGGAACGCCGCCGGGGTACGACCATCGGGGCGAACCACCACGATGGCATGGACGCGGTTCGAGCTGACGGTGTTCGACGTGTCGCTGCGCATGTCCTGGTCAGCCTAGGTCGCGCTCGCGGGTCGCTCCCGGCGCACGCGCCGGGTCGGCCGGATCGAGCCGGCCGACCGGCGTGCGTTCAGCCTGCTCGACGCTTCAGCTTGCGACGCTCGCGCTCGCTGAGACCGCCCCAGATCCCGAACCGCTCGTCGTTCTGCAGCGCATACTCGAGGCATTCGCCTCGCACGTCGCACGACGTGCAGATGCGCTTCGCATCACGCGTGGAGCCGCCCTTCTCAGGGAAGAACGCCTCCGGATCGGTCTGCGCACACAGTGCGTCGGTCTGCCATGCGAGCGGATTGTCTTCTTCCGCATCGATGTTGCGGCGTACCCCCGGAACCCCCAGTTGAACCGGATCGACGAACCAGTCGTCGGGAACGCCGGAACGGTATTGAGAAACCGTCATGTCGTTCTCACCCCCCGTGATCCTGCTCCACGCTGGTGCGTGTTGTACGGCTAATTACACCCGTGTAGTTCGACGAGGTCAAGTCGCAGATAGTAAATGCTCAACCGCCTCTTGAACCTTCACGACGCGCCGTCGGCGTGTCGCTCTGTGATAACGGTCCGATGAGAAAGCGATGAGGCGATGCGTCAGCGTCCCGGGAGGGCGATGAACAGCTCCCCCGAGCCCGTCACCCGGAGTCCGCCCTCGTCGGGGGTGACCAGCACGGCCCCGCCTGGCTGGAGCGCCGCGCGCTCGCCGGTGGCGCGCCCCGACAGCTCCGGCGACCCCGCGGTGGCGACGGCGATCGCCGGGCCCTCCAGCGCCACCTCGACCCCCTCCGCAGTGGGCTCGACGGCGAGCAGGGCGAAGTCGGCGACGGGGACGTCGTAGTGGCGGATGCTGCCGCCCACGGTCCGCGCACGGATCACGGGCGGCATGCCCGGCGCGGGGTCGAGCACGCTCACGAGCTCCGCCGCATCGACGTGCTTGGGCGTCAGACCCCCGCGCAGCACGTTGTCGCTCGCGGCCATCAGCTCGACGCCGAGGCCTTCGAGGTAGGCGTGCAGCACTCCGGCGGGCACGAAGAGCCCCTCGCCGCGGCGCAGCGTCACGAGGTTCATGAGCAGCGCCACGACGATTCCGGGATCGCCCGGGAACGCGGCATCCAGCGTGCGCGCCAGCGCGAGCTCGGCGGCGAACTCGTCGGACTCGGCCGAGACGGCGGCGGCGATCACGTCGCGAGCGGCGTCGGCGCCGTCGGACAGCAGCCAGCCGATGACGGCCGAGAGCGCAGCATCCGGTCCCGCGAGGCGCTCGGCGAGCGCCGCCGCACCCGGTCCGAGCGCCGCCACCAGGCGACGCGTCGTCTCGAGGTCGCGCAGGCCCGCGACCGCGCGGAACGTGTCGCTCAGCGCCACGATGAGCTCGGGCTTGTGGTTCGCATCGCGGTAGGTGCGGTCGGCGGCGTCACGCGGGATCCCCGCGGCCTCCTCGCGCGCGAACCCCGCCTCGGCCTGCGCCTTCGACGGGTGCGCCTGGATGGAGAGAGCGGATGCCGCGGCCAGCAGCTTGAGCAGGTAGGGCAGCGGCTCGTCGATGCCCGCGGCCGGCCCCTCTTCGGCGATCCATCGGTCCAGCGTTCGGCCGTCGGCCGTCTCGGCCGGGTCGCCGGGATGGTCGCCGAACCAGACCTCCGCTTCGGGACGGCCCGACGCGGGGCGGCCCTCGAGATCGGCGAGCAGGGAGGTCGAGCCCCAGGCGTAGTCGCGGGGCTGGTTCGAGAGCGGGATCAGCACGCGAACAGCCTACGACGGGGTCCGGTGCGCCCCGCTCCGCCGACGCGCTTCCCACCGGTCGTCGCGGGATCGAAGCGCGTCGAAACGGCCGGGGTACCCTGAGTGCGATGGCCGTCCACTCGAAGCACCCGGCGTCGGCGCCGCCGGAACCGCCGGTCCGCGAGAAGACCGGCCACCTCATGCTGCGCGGCTGGTGCATCTTCGTCATCTTCATGTCGCTGTCGGGCACCGCGTGGGTGAACGCCTTCGGCGAGCCGACGACGGCCGTCATCACCATAGCGGGCGGCGTGCTGTCCGCGGTGCTGTGGATCGTGCTGCGTCCGCCGGTGCAGTGGCGACGCCTGCCCTGGTTCGTCGTCGCCTACGTCGCCTGGGCGACGGTGTCGCTCGCGTGGTCGGCGTGGCCCGCGACGACCGCCCTCACCCTGCTGCTGCTGTGGATCACCACGCTGCAGGCGCTCTTCATCGGGAGCGTGCTCACGTGGCGCGAGCTCGTGCGCGCGGCGGCGTCGGCGCTCAAGTGGGTCATGGCGCTCTCGTTCCTCTTCGAGCTGTGGGTGTGGGTGTTCGTCCGCGCGCCGCTCATGCCGGGGTTCGTCGTGGAGAAGGCCGAAGACCCGATCCAGTACTGGTCGCGCAACAACCTCTTCGAGTGGGACAAGCGCATCCAGGGGATCATGGGCAACGCCAATCTCCTCGCACCCGTGGCGCTGCTGGCGATCATCGTGTTCAGCATCCGGCTCGCCTCCGGCGCTCCCCGGCGGACGTTCCTGTGGATCTGGATCGGACTGTCGGCCTTCCTGTTCGTGCGCGCCGGATCGGCCACCGCCTACCTCACCGCCGCCGCCGTGGTCGTCGTGCTCGTCACGGTGCTGCTCATGCGCACCGCCACCAAGCCCGGCGAGCGCAGCAAGTACTACGTGGGATACGTCGTCGTCGGCGTGGGCGGGCTGCTGGCCCTGTGGCTGCTGCGCGACACGATCTTCACCGCGCTCGGACGCAACTCCGACCTCACGGGGCGCGAGGGGATCTGGGAGCAGGTGCTCGCGCGCGCCGCGGAGCGCCGCTGGACCGGCTGGGGCTTCGCGACGCCATGGGTGACGGGCGACGATGCATTCGACATCCGGATCATCGATCACGGACAGCTCGTCATGCAGGCCCACAACATGTGGGTGGACGTCGCCATGCAGCTCGGCATCATCGGCGTCGTCCTCCTCGCCCTCCTCTATCTCGCCTTCGTGTGGCGCGCGTGGTTCTTCGCGATCGACCGGCCGCGGTGGGACCTCCGCGCCGACCGGCCGTACTCGCCGCTGACCCTCCTGCCCACACTCGTGGGCGCGATCCTGCTGGTGCAGGGGCTCGCCGAGTCGAGTCCCCTCCTCCTGTGGGGCTGGCTCTTCCTCGTGATGCTCGGGGCCAAGATCAAGCAGTCGCCGCACGTCGGCGTCGGTCCGGCCGAGCAGACCGTCGCGATCGAGCGGGGCGAGGCCGTCGCGCGCGACCATCCCGCCGGGCGGGAGCCGGGTGGCGGCGGGACGACCGCGAGCGGCGCGGTCACCGGCGGCTCCACCGCACCGAATCGGCCGGCAGGGCACGGCGCGTGACCGACACGCCGCGTGCCGCGTCCTCCGGGTGGCTGGGCACGCTGCTGGCCTCGGCATCATTCGCCCGCGCCTTCACGCTCGTCGTCTTCGCCACCGTCTTCTCGGCCCACGCGATCGAGCGGACCGCCGGCCGCGTCACCTACGTCACGATCGTCGCGGGGCTCTGCGTTCTGGGTGTCGCGGTGATGGTCGCCCGCCGGCGCGAGCTCTCACTGCTGCGGCTCGTGCCGACGACCGTCGTCGTGTTCGTCGCGTGGGCGCTCGCCAGCATCTTCTGGAGCGAGGACCCCGCGACGTCCTTCTGGAGCTGGGTGTCGATGGCGGCGCTCGCGTTCCTCGCGGTGGTCATCGGGCATGTCCGCGACACCCTGCAGACGGTGCGTGCACTCGGCGACGTGCTGCGCGTGCTCCTCGCCGTGTCGCTCGCACTGGAGGTCCTCTCGGGCATCCTGCTCGACATCCCCTTCACGTTCCTCGGCATCCAGGGCAGGATCGCCGAGCTCGGCCCGGTGCAGGGCATCTTCGGCACGCGCAACCTGCTCGGCTTCGTCGCGGTGATGGCGCTCATCACCTTCCTCATCGAGTACCGCACGCAGTCGGTGCGCCCGGGAGTCTCGGTGGTGTCCGTCGTGCTGGCGGGCGGCCTGGCCGCTCTGAGCGACTCCCCCACCGTGGTCGTCCTCGCCCTCGGCGTCGGGCTCGCCGTCGGGGCGCTCGCCCTGGTGCGCCACGCCCGCCCCGAGCGCCGCGCGGGCCTGCAGCTCGCGCTCGGCGCGCTCGTCGTCATCGGCGTGTTCGTGGGCTACACGGCGCGGCATCCGATCATCGCGCTGCTCGGCGCCGGCACCGACTTCTCGATGCGCGTCGAGCTGTGGAACTACATGGTCGACCTCCTCCGCCAGAACCCGGTGCAGGGCTTCGGGTGGTTCGGCGTCTGGGATCAGGGGCAGTACCCGTTCAACGCCATCAACTACTGGCTCCGCACGGACCACGCCACCGGCCTCAACGCGTACTTCGACGTCGCCCTGCAGCTCGGCTGGGTCGGGTTGGTGCTGTTCCTCGCGCTGGGCGCGCTGGCGCTGGGGCGGTCCTGGCTGGTGGCCGGCGAGCGCCGCTCGGTCGTCTACGCGTGGACTCCGCTCATCCTGGTGACGCTGCTGATCGACTCGATGTTCGAGAGCTTCACCCTGACGGGCCTCGGCTGGCTCATGCTCGTCCTGTGCGCGGTGCGCGCGGGCCAGTCGCGCTCCTGGCGCGAGAAGCTCGACAGCGGGACGGATGCTGCGGGCCCGGGCGCCGCGGGCGACTCGGGGCTTCCGCACGCCCAGGGCGACGGCTGAGCGCCTCCGCGCATCCGCCGTCCACGACGCTCGGAGCGCCGCACTCGCCGCCCACCCGCGGCTGCCGCCTCACCCGACGGGGTAATCCGCGTTGTAACGGTCGAGCACCTCGCCGATCGGAGCGTCCAAGGCCAGACGATGCCTGTCGAGGTAGAGCCCGCGCGAGCAGAAGCGGCGCAGATCACGCTCGCTGTGCGACACGAAGAAGAGCGTGCGGCCGTCGGCGAGGAGCTCATCGATGCGCGTGTAGCACTTCTCGCGGAAGGCCTTGTCGCCGACGGCGAGCACCTCGTCGACCAGCAGGATCGGCTCTTCGAGCTGTGACACGACCGAGAACGCCAGGCGCACCTTCATTCCGTTGCTGAGGTGCTTGTAGGGGGTGTCGATGAAGTCCTCGAGTTCCGCGAAGTCGATGATCCCGTCGAATCGGCGCGCCACCTCGGCCTTCGACATGCCGTGCAGTCCCGCGGTGAGGCGCACGTTCTCCCGAACGGTCAGGTCGCCGACGAACCCGCCCGTGATCTCGATGAGCGGCGCCACTCCGCCGTTGACCGCCACGGACCCTTCGTCTGCGAGAAGCACCCCTGCGACGAGTTTCAGCAGGGTCGACTTGCCCTGACCGTTGCGGCCGACGACGCCGATCGACTCACCCGGCTTCACGTCGAAGCTGACGTCGCGCAGCGCCCAGAATTCACCGGGCTTCGACCGCCGGGTGGAGTCCGAGAACAGGTCCTTGATGCTGCGACGGCCCCGTCTGTTGCGCCGGAAGCGCACGCCGAGGTCCTGGACCTCGATGGCGAGATCGGATGCCGTCATCACAGCTCCTTCAGCACGGGGCGCTCGAGCCGCCGGAACACGGATATCCCGAGGGCGAGGAAGAGGAAGGACATCACCGCGCCCGTTCCGATGACCCACGGGTCCCATTCCTCCGCGAAGAAGCCGACGCGGTACAGCGCGAAGATCCCCGACAGCGGGTTGAAGGCGGCGAGCGTCTCGAATGCGCCGGGGAGATCCTCGACGCCGTAGATCACCGGCGATGCGTAGAACAGCGCCCGCAGGATGAGTTTCGTCGTGCGCTCCAGGTCGGTCCAGAGCACGCAGAGCGGGGCGACGAGAAGCCCCAGCCCGACCAGCAGCACCGTCTGCAGCGCGATCGCCACCGGGACCCACAGGAGACCCCACCCGAGTTCGGCAGGGTGCTCCGAGTACTGCGAGATCACGACGAACAGCGCAAGGACGGGGAGCGAACACAGGAACTCGACGCCCTTGCTGAGAACGATCCGGTTGACCCAGATGGATCTCGGGATCGCAGTGGAGCGCACCAGGCGGGCGTCCTTGCTGAACGCGCGGGTGAAGTCGGACACGGACGAGTTGAACCACACCCAGGGCAGAAGTGCGGTGATCAGAAACACGATGTACGGCTCGTGACCCACTGTGCGTTGGAACACCTGCGTGAAGACGAACCAATAGATGGCGCTCATGACGAGCGGGTCGAGGATCGACCACAGGTAGCCGAGCGCGCTCGTGGCGTAGCGCACTTTGAGGTCGCGCGCCGACAGCAGCCACAGCGAGTGGAGATAGCGCCGAGGCGATCCGGGGGCGCCGACGGCGGCTGTGGTCACATGCTCAAGTCTATGGCCGACCGCTTGCGGACCGCGGACCCGCGGAGGTGCGATCCCACGGTGGGGGTGGAGCGGACCCCAGGCTCCCATTCGGCTGAAGGGCGTCGACACTCTGACCAGGTAGAATCTGCACTCGGCCGACGCTTTCTCGGCCCGTTGCTTCGCGCTCGGAGAACCTCCCCTGTGACTTCTGTGCCCACCCCCTCGTTCGACCCGGCCTCGGCGACCATCGCCGTCGTGACATTCAACCGGTCGGGTCTGCTTTCGCGGCTGCTGACGAGCCTGTCGGCGATGGACCCCAAGCCCGGCCACGTCGTGGTGATCGACAACGCCTCGACCGACGACACCACGGACGTGGTCGAGTCGTTCCGCGAGGGGCTCGAGCCCGCCACCCTCGTCTACCACCGCATGGAGACGAACACGGGCGGCTCGGGCGGGTTCAGCGAAGGCATGCGTGTCGCGTACGAGCTCGGCTCGGAGTGGATCTGGCTCATGGACGACGACGTCGAGGTTCTCCCCGACGGCCTCGCGAAGATGGGCAAGTGGGCTCCGCGCTTCAAGAGCATCCAGGGGCGCCGGTACGACTACGACGGCAGCGCCTTCTACTGGCAGTACCGCATCGCGGAGCCCCTCGGCATCCCCATCCCCTTCGCTCCCGCCGAGTTCGACGAGTCCGGCTACAAGCCGATGAACTCGGGATGCTTCGAGGGCATGTTCATCCACCGCGACATCGTCCAGCAGATCGGTCTTCCTGACCCGCGCTTCTTCATCTACTGGGACGACCAGATGTACGGCTGGCTCGCGTCGCGCAAGACCCGGTCGGTGATCGTCGACGAGTTCGTTCTGCGGCGCACCCGCGAGATCAAGCAGTGGGACATGGGCATCCGTCACATGAACGCGTCGAGCAACGCGTACCGCTACTACATCATGCGCAACCGCGCATACATCAAGAAGTACTACCGCTCGCTCGACGTCTACAATCCCTTCCTGTTCGGTCTGGGCACGAGCTTGACGTTCGGCAAGGAGCTCATTCGCCTCGTGTTCGTGGAACGCACCTTCCGCGGGACGTCGAATCTCTTCCGCGGCCTGCGCGACGGACGCAAGATCGACAAGGATGCCTCGTGGCAGCCGATGCCGCCGCTTCAGAGCTCGAGGGTCGCCTGAGGTGACCCTCGAGCGCACCGACTCTGCGAGCACCCTTGCGGAGGGACCGGCGCGTCGTCGGCCTGACAGGCTGATCATCCCCCTCCTCGTCGCCATCGTCGTCGTGGGCGGAACGGTGCGCTTCGCAGGCGTGACCTGGGGTCTGCCGCTGCTGCTGCATCCCGACGAGTGGGTGGTCGTCGGCGGCGCGATCGACCTCGCTGAGCGCAACTCGTTCGCGCCCGCCTACTTCTTCCGGCCCGACCATCTCGAGATCCAGCTGAGCTATCTCGCGTTCCAGGCATGGTCGCACCTGGTCATGGGCATGCCGGCCGAGGCCGCGTACGCCATCTCGCCGGCACCCTTCTACGCGATCTCGCGGGCCCTGACGGCAGCCTTCGGAACCGCGATGATCCCGCTCGCATACCTGATCGGGAGGGATCACTCGAGGTGGGCCGGCCTGTTCGCGGCGTTCGGAATCGCGTTCTTCCCGCCCTTCGTCGAGCATTCGCGCTACGCGACTCCGGACATTCCGCTCGCATTCACCGTTCTCGTCGTCCTCTACGCCTGCATCGCGTACACGCGGACGAGCAGCTGGTGGTGGCTCGCGCTGGCCTGCCTCGGCGTCGCGGCGGGCATCACCGTGAAGTATCCCGCCATCGTCGGCACGGCCGCAATCGCAGCCGTCGTGATCGTCGATGCGCTGCGGCACCGGGCGCCACTGCGCATCGTCAGCCGTGGAGGCGCCGCGATCGGAATGGTCGTCGGCATGACCTTCCTCCTCTCGCCCACGCTGTTCACCAACGCCTCCGAAGTCGCCCGGCAGTTCTCCGTCCAGAACGCCGGGACGCACCTGGGCGCAGGCGGTCTCGGCTTCTTCGGCAATGCGGCGTTCTATGTGACGACCTTCGTCGAGTCCGGAGGCGTGCTGGTGGCCGTGTTCGCCGGCGTCGGAGTCGTGGCGCTCCTTCTGCGCGATTGGGGGACCCTCGTCCCGTACATGATCGGACTCGTGTACTGGATCGCGCTGTCGAGCCTCAGCCTGCATTGGGATCGGTGGGGGCTTCCCGTCTACGCCGTGACCATCGTCCTCGGCGGCATCGGCGTGCACACGCTCTGGAGCATGTGCGCCGGTCTGCGCCGTCAGCGGGTGCCGGCACGGGCGGCGGTGGCCGTCATCGCATCCCTCTCGGGAGTCACGCTCTTGGCGGGCACGGCGGCGCAGGTGGCATACGCTGCCGCGCCCGACACGCGCTCCACCGCGGCCGGCGAGCTCCAGGCGCTCGGCGCGACGCCCGCCAACACCGCCTTCGACGGCTACACACCGTTCCATCCGCAGGGGCCGGGCTCCATCGCATCCGGCCTCACCCTCACGGAGGGGCAGCCCGCTGCCTCGGACGGATCCGGCGACGTCCGCTACGTTCTCACGTCGTCGCTGATGTCCGACCGGTACCTCGCCGAACCGGAGCGGCAGCCGCAGTTCGACCTCTACAGCGCAGTCGCCGAGCTGCCCGTCGTCGAGGTGTGGGGCTCCCTCGGCCTGCCCCCGCGCTCCCCCGTCGAGCTGACGCAGATCGTCGCCGCCGGCGACTACGTGCACCGACTCCTCCGGGGGGCGACCGTCGGGCCGGAACTCACGCTGTACCGCCTGCCGAACTGAGGGAGCCGCACCGGACGACAGAGCGAGTCCGGGCGGCGACCGCAACCGGCTCCGACGCGGCGGGAGGCGACGACCCCGCCGATTATCATTGTGCGATGCCTCCCCACCATCCCGCCGACGGCGACACGGCGGCCAAGCCCCCACGCATTCCCGTTTCGAGATACGTGCTCGTCGCGGCCATCGCCGCCGTGGTCTTCGTCGTCACGCAGCTGGCCGGCCAGCTGATCGCGGTGCACAATCCGCTGACGCGTATGCGGACGTTCCTGTGGCACGACCAGCTCGGCTACCTGGCGATCGCGGCGAACGTCCGCGATGGCGACCTCAGCAGCCCCGAGCCGCTGACCGAGACAGGCATCAGCCACTATCCGAGGTTGTATTACTCGCTCGTGGGGGCGGTGTCGCGGCTCACCGGGCTCGACGTCTACATGACGTGGAACATCATGGGCATCCTCTTCCAGGTCACCGCCGTCATCGTCCTCGCGTGCGTGATGATCACCCTCAGCCGTCGGTGGTGGCTCGGGCTGCTGTCGCCGCTGCTTTTCCTCACGGGCGTCTTCGCGTACCTCCAGACGGGCGGCTGGTACATCGTCCTCCAGGCCCATGCCGTGCTGTGGGGCCCCTACGGGGCGCTGTTCTCGAAGAACGGTGAGAGCGCCGGGTTGTCCGTCGGCATCATCGCCGTGTCGCTGCTCATGTGGACGTGGTGCCGGCCGCGGACGCGCGTCGTGCGATGGAGCGTCACCATCATCGTGGGCGCCGCCATCGGCATGCTCTCGGCATTCCAGACGTATTCGTTCCTCATCACCGCGTTCGTCGTGGTGTTCGGGACGTCCGCGACCGCGATCGCGCGATCCCGCAGGGTGTACGTCCACCTCGCGGTCAGCGGAGCGCTCCTGGTGGCCACGGCGCTTGCCGGCCCTTTCGTCGCCGCACAGGCCGGCCAGCTGCCCACGCTGGTGTTCGGTCTCCTTCCCGCGGTCCCGGGCTTGGTGCTCGCCGCGATCCAGACACGCGGCCTCGTCGTCGCAGCCGGTGTCGCGGCACTGGCGACGGCCCTGCCGCAGGTGCTCTTCACCGTCACGGGTGTTCTCGACGGCGATCCGTTCCTGTTGTACCGAGTCGCATCCAACCACGCGCTCGGCGTCGTCTCCTGGCAGGCGCTCGTCGGTGCACTGCCGGTGCTCGTGCCACTCCTGGGAGTGGGCGCGATCGGCGTGATGCGTCGTGAAGCGGCGCTGATCGGACCGGCGCTCGGCAGCGCCGTGGCGTTCGTGTTCCTCGCCGTCAACGACCTGTGGGGCGCCAACGCCGAGCCGTACCGATTCTGGATCAACGGTCTGACGCTCGGCGGCGTGATAGCCGCCCTGTGCTGGTCGTGGGCGGTACGTCGAGAGGACACCCCGTCGCCGGACGCTCCCCCCGCCGAGAAACGCTACGTCGGCGGCTCCCGCGCCACGCACCGGGTGGCTCTCGCCGTGCTGAGCGCGACCACGGTCCTGTACCTCCTCGCGTTTCCCGACTGGATCAGCTACATCACCGACGACACCGCGCAGGCAAGCTGGAGCTCGCGGACCGAGCGCGAGCAGGCGACCTCGGCGCTCGCCTCGCAGGCCGCCTCGACCGAAGATTCGCTGATCCTCCCCGATCTGTGCGTGGACCCGCGGACCACGAAGGTGAGCAGCGGTGCGCCCATGGCGTATTACCACCTCGGTATGGCATGGCCGGCCGAGAAGCAGGCGATCGATGCTTCCCACGAGGGCCGGGCCACCGGATCCCTGGACTTCGATGCGATGGCGGACGCGGACATCGGCTGGATCATGACGGACTCGACGTGCTCGTACGACTGGGGCGCGGAGTACAGCGACCAGCTGGATCTCGTCGCGGAGCGCGAGTACACGCTCACCCCCGAGGAAGCCCGACTTCTCGGCCGCCCGGCGAGCGGCGCGATCCGTCTGTGGCGTGTTCTCGACGACTGACCGGCGTGTCGCCGGGCTGGCCCGTTTCAGGGTGGCGCCGGGCATTCACGCAGGTCGGCGTCGGTACGCTAGCAGCGCGTCACTTCGTCAGGACGCCCCCGCCCTTCCTGGAACACGATGACAGCATCTCTTGTAACGGCCGCCGCCGAGCGCCGAGCAACCCCTGCGGTGACGGCCGTCCGACCCGAGATCCAGGCGTTGCGTGCGCTCGCGGTGCTGGGGGTCCTCGTCTTCCACCTCTGGCCTCTTCGCCTTCCCGGCGGCTACGTCGGCGTCGACGTCTTCTTCGTCGTGTCCGGCTTCCTCATCACCGACCACCTTCTTCGCGAACAGGCGCGCACAGGCAGGATCTCGCTGCCGAAATTCTGGGCGCGACGCGCGAGGCGGCTCCTTCCGGCTTCGCTTCTCGTTCTCGTCGTCACGACGCTCGCCGTGTGGCTCTGGGTGCCCGACACCCGCTGGTCGCAGTTCGGCGCCGAGATCATCGCATCCGCGTTCTATGTCGAGAACTGGGCGCTCGCCGCACAGTCCGTGGACTACATGGCGCTGTCGAACGTCAAGTCACCCGTCCAGCACTTCTGGAGCCTCGGCGTCGAGGAGCAGTTCTACCTCGTGTGGCCGTTCCTCGTCCTCGCCGGCGTGGCGATCGCCGCCCTGCGGCGGGCGCGCGCGGAGGTCCTGATCGCCGGGGTGATCGGCCTCGCGACGGTCGCGAGCCTCGTGTTCTCCATCTCGTCGACGGCCGTCGAGCCGTCGATCGCCTACTTCTCGACCTTCACCCGGGCATGGGAGTTCGGTCTCGGGGCCCTGCTCGCTCTCCTCCTGCGTCGTGTCGCGGTCCCTCTCCGCACCCTCCCGGCGGCCCTCGCGTCCTGGGTGGGGTTCGCGATGATCGCCGTGTCGATGCTCCTGTACACGGCCTCCACTCCGTTTCCCTCCTTCACCGCTCTCCTCCCCGCGGTCGGCACCGCCCTGGTGATCGCGGCCGGATCGCCGAAGTCCGTGATCGCGCCGACGGGACTGTTCTCGATCCGCCCGGTGCAGTTCGTGGGCGACGTCTCGTATGGCGCCTACCTGTGGCACTGGCCGCTCGTGGTGCTCCTCCCCTATGCCCTCGGCGCGCCCATCGGCACGTTCGCCGCGGCCGCCATCCTCATCGCGTCGATCGTGCTCGGGTGGCTCTCGAAGAGGTTCATCGAAGACCCGGTCCGCGCACACGCGCTCGTCGCGCACACCAGGGCCCGGTGGACATTCCTCGCCACACTGATCGCGATGCTGATGGTCGCTGCGTGCGCCCTGCCGCTGGCGCTCCACCGGATCACGCCGCCCACGCCGACATCGACCCAGGAGTCGGTGTGCTACGGCGCCGAGGCGATGCCGGACTCCTCCTGCGGCCCGGTCGAAGACGTTCCTCTCGTCGCGTCCCTCTCCTCCTTCGCCATCGACCTGCCTCCCGACGACATCCGGGCATGCGAGCGGTCCACCGCCTCCGACGACTTCGCGCGGTGCGATTTCGGAGACCGCGCCGCGGCGGGTCCCCATGTCGCGCTGATCGGGGACTCCCACGCCACACGCTTCGTCGAGCCGCTTCGCTCGGCGGTCGCCGCGGCGGACGGCGTGCTGAGCACCTACCTCGTCTCGGGATGCGCCGTGATGTCGCGCGAACTGACCGGGAGCGCCTGGGGATTCGACCCCGCTTACGCGGAGCAGTGCCTCGACAAATCGGTGCGCATGCACGATGCCGTCGCTGCCGACCCCGACATCGACGTGGTCGTGCTCATGAACCGCACGAGGCTCTACGTCAGTGACGACCCGTCCGTCCACCCGCTCACCCAAGCCCAGGTGGAGGAGAGCATCCGGCGACTGCAGGACGCGGGAAAGCTCGTCGTGGTGCTCAAAGACCCTCCCGAGATGAGCGCGGTACCGCCGCAGCAGGGCGAGAGCGCCGTGGACTGCCTCACGCGTTCAGCGACTCCTTCGCAGTGCAGCCTTCCGCGCACAGCGGCCGTCTTCGACGACCCGATGGCAGCGGCGGCGCTCGCGACCGGAGCGACGCTGATCGATCTCGACGACGCCTTCTGCGACGCCGAGCGCTGCATGTCGCGGATCGGCGGCGTGGTCGTGTACACCGACGACAACCACGTGACGCGCTCGTTCGCGCGGAGCCTCACCGAGCTGCTGGACAGCAGGCTCGCGCCGGTCCTCTGACGGCAGTGACCCGCGGCTCGACGCCGCGTTTCCGCGGGCGTCAGAGGACGCAGCCGGCAACGAGGGCCGGCGGGGCGGCGCCCCGCGCTCGCGCCGGAGGATTCACGCCGTGGCAGCGGCCGCGAACTGGTTGCTCCACATCGAGAGTGCCGACCCGATGGCCATGTGCATGTCGAGGTACTGATAGGTGCCGAGTCGTCCGCCGAAGTACACGTCCTTCTCGCCCTTCGCCAGCTCGCGGTAGGCGACCAGGCCCGCGCGGTCCTCTGGCGTGTTGACCGGGTAGTACGGCTCGTCGTCGCGTGTCGCGAAACGCGAGAACTCGCGCATGACGACGGTCTTGTCGTCGGGGTAGCGATCCGCGCGCTCCGGGTGGAAGTGCTTGAACTCGTGGATGCGGGTGTAGGGCACATCCGCATCCGCGTAGTTCATGACCGAGGTCCCCTGGAAGTCACCGACCTCCAGCACTTCTTCTTCGAAGTCGAGCGTCCGCCACGAGAGCGCGCCTTCGGTGTAGTCGAAGTACCGATCCACCGGTCCGGTGTAGACGACCGGCAGCTGGCCGACGGTCGCCGCCTTGTTCAGCGGCTGAGACTCGTCGAAGAAGTCCGTGTCGAGCTTCACATCGATGTTGGCGTGATCGGCCATGCGCTCGAGCCACGCGGTGTAACCGTCGGTGGGCAGACCCTCCCACGTGTCGTTGAAGTAGCGGTTGTCGTAGTTGTACCGGACCGGCAGCCGGCTGATAACCTCCGCCGGGAGATCCTTCGGGTCGGTCTGCCACTGCTTCGCGGTGTAGTCCCGGATGAATGCCTCGTACAGGGGCCGCCCGATGAGTGCGATGCCCCTCTCTTCGAGGTTCGCGGCATCCTTCGCATCGAACTCGCCTGCGAGCTCATGCACGAGGGCGCGAGCCTCGCCCGGCGTGTAGGCGGCCGAGAAGAACTGGTTGATGGTGCCGAGGTTGATCGGCAGCGGGAAGACGACGCCCTTGTGGTTCGTGTACACGCGGTGCACGTAGTCGGTGAAGGTCGTGAACCGGTTCACGTACTCCCACACGCCCGGGTTGGAGGTGTGGAAGAGGTGAGCGCCATAGCGGTGCACCTCGATCCCCGTCGTCGGCTCGTCCTCGCTGTACGCATTCCCGCCGATGTGGTGCCGGCGATCGATGACGGTGACTTTGCGACCGGATGCCGCTGCCCGCTCGGCGATCGTGAGACCGAAGAAGCCGGAGCCGACGATGAGGAGATCCATGGATGAGCGGTGCTTTCTGGGGTTCGGGACGGCGCGAGGGCGCGCTGCATCCCGTCGATTCTAGTCGCGCGCGCCGGTCGGCTCCGTGCCCGTCACCGGCACCGCCTCAGCGTCCGGCCGGCGGCGGGCGCTGAGGAAGGACGCTGCGCACAGCACCACCGCGAGCACCGCGGCCAGCAGCGCACTGGCCAGCTCGATCCCCCACCCCGGCGGCCGGAAGGTGACCGTGATTTCGTGACCCCGGTCCTCAGCGCTGACGTCGAGCGTGAGGAGGAAGCCACGCTCGGGATCCGCGATGACACCCGACGAGGCGCTGTAGCCGGGCCACGCCATGCGGCTGAAGACCACACTGCCACCCGTCGAGGTCACGTCCTCAACCCGCAGCCGCAGCTCGGTGTCGGTCTCCGAGACGATCTCGGCGCGAACTCCCGCCGAGACTCGCGCGATCCCGCCGGCGGGCTCGACCGGCTCGTCCCGGACGACCCGCCACGTGTGCTCACCGGTCTGCAGCGTCCAGCCTTCCGGCACGAACGGAGCTGTCTCCAGGTCGACACCGGGGATGCCGATGACGGTGTTCAGGCGCAGATCGTCGGCGAGCGCGACCGGCTGCGCCGGGGTCGTCTCGAAGAGCCGTTCGTATGCCTGCGGGCAGGTGCTGCCCCTGATGTCGATGCACAGCTCTTCGGCGAAGGCGCGGAATGGAAGAACCGTGTAGACACCCACGACGTCCTTCTCGGTCAGGTACCACAGATTCGCGAGCAGCGACTCGTCGTACGCCTCGGGGTCCTGCTGCAGCGAGTAGACATCGCCCACCGTCATGACCCCCGGCGTGAGGTCCGTGCCGACGGCCTGCATCTGGCTGACGGATGAGGGCACGCGGAACTCCCCCAGCGGGCTGTTGCCGTACTTGACCAGCTGCGGGACCATGAGCGCCACCGACGCGGTGAGTGCGATGAGCGGAACGCCCCATCCCGTCCGGGGGTCCGCACCGCGCCGCACGGCCGCGTCCATGATCGCGAACGCCCCGATCTGCAGCACGGCGGCGCCAACCACCCACGCCCACGCGGCGGGCTGCGCCGCCCACGCAAACCATGCACAGCCGGCGATGACGAGGACGACCCCGACGCGCTGCGCGCGTGAGGCCCGCCGGGGCCAGCCCTTCGTCGCGGCGACCGCGATGAGCAGGACCACGGCGAGAACGAGATAAGGCATCATGCGCGCCGGGTAGCGGAGCGGCCCGAGGACGCTCGGTCCGATCACCAACGCGCCGGTGGCGATGAGGACGCCGAAGACCGGGAGAAGGGTGCGCCAGTTCCGCCACAGCGCCGCAGCCGCGATGAGCGCGATCGGAACCAGCCAGCTCGTGTACTGCAGAGGCACCGGTGCCATGTCGCCCCAGTACCCGCGGACGGTGCTCACAGCGGTCACGATCGGCGAGGTGGCGAGGTCGCTCAGGTCCATGTTGAGGAACTGGTCGTTCTCGATGCCCGATGCGGACCGCACCGTGACAGGCGCCGTCAGTATCCCCGGCAGATAGACGAACACCGTCAGCAGTCCTGCGTAGACGCCCAGCCAGACGGGCCGGAGGATCGCGCGCGCTCCGCCCGAGACCGCAGACTCGATGATGACGAAGACGAACAGGATCACCAGCTCGATCACGCCGAACACGTAGCCCACCGTGATGAGCAGGTAGGCGCTGATCACGAATGCGAGAGGGTTGCGCCCTCCGATCACCGAGCGCCTCAGCGTCCACCATGTGACGGCGAACAGCGCGACGCTCTGCAGCCCCGTCACCCACGAAGGCGCATCGAGGTACATCGTCTGTCCGCCGGCCGTCGCGCCGAAGGCGGCGACCGCCGCCCAGCCGGGCGATGCTCCGTAGTCACGGGCGAGCAGGAAGACACCCACGCACAGGAGCACGAGGAACCCCACCTTGACGAGCGTCGCGTAGACCGTCGCGCCGCCGAATGCGTGGGCTCCGATCGCGACGACCCACGCGAGCGGGCTCCACACGCCCCACTGGCCCTCGGCCAACAGATTGCCGCCCTGCCACGCTCCGGGGTCGAGGATCGTCCACGTGCCCGACAGAAGCCTCGTGCCCAGCTCGTACCACTGACCGTACGCGCCGAGCTGCGTGTCGTCCCAGAAGAAGTAGCGGGGTGTGCGAAGGATGCGAAGCGCGGCGTGCAGCAGCGTCGCAAGGATCGCGAGCCCCAGCCACACCCACGGCCGGGTCAGCCAGGCCCGCACTCCTCCGGGGGTCACCGACTCGGGCTGAGGGAGGACATCGCCTGGCTCTCGCGTCATCAGGTGTGGCACCCATCGAGCGTACTCGTACGCCCCTGCGGCGCCGACCTGACATCCAGCATCTCCCGAGTAGGCTGTTGCGGGCGCATCGGCGCCGAGGAGGACGGCATGAGTGCCAAAGTCGTGGTCACGGGCGCAGGCGGATACATCGGCCGGCACGTCGTGCAGGAGTTGCTCGAGCGGGGCGACGAGGTCGTCGCGATCGCCCGGTCCGGTGATGAGTGGCTGCGCACCGTGCTTCCCGCCGATCAGATCATCGAGCGGTCCGCGTTCGATCTCACCGAGGACGATTGGGCCCGGATCGAGGGCGCCGACGCCCTGATCCACCTCGCCTGGCGCGACGGCTTCGTGCTGCGGTCGCGCGCGCACGGCCAGGACCTCTCGGCGCATTACGACTTCCTCATGACGGCCGCCGACCGAGGAGTGCGCCGGATCGCCCCCCTCGGGACCATGCACGAGATCGGGTACTGGGAAGGTCCGGTGGACGCCGAGACCCCCTCGCGCGCCACCACGCCCTACGGAATCGCCAAGACCGCGCTGCGGCAGCTCCTCGGCGCCTCGCTCTCGGACGGCGCGACCGACCTCGTCTGGCTCCGCTGCTACTACATCGTCGGCGACGATGTCCGCAGCAACTCGATCTTCAACAAGATCCTCGCCGCAGACGCGCGCGGCGATGCCGAGTTCCCCTTCACCACCGGGAAGAACCTGTACGACTTCATCGATGTGGACGAGCTCGCGGTGCAGATCCGGGCCGCGGCACTGGACCAGCAGGTGACGGGGACGGTCGAATGCTGCAGTGGCACGCCGCAGTCGCTCGCCGACGCGGTCGAGGCGTTCATCGCCCGGCACGGCCTGTCGATCACGCTCGCGTACGGCGCCTTCCCGGATCGGCCCTTCGACTCGCCCGGAGTCTGGGGCGACGCCGGCCGCATCACCGAAGTCCTCCACAGGCAATCACACATGGCACGAGAGAACAGCGAATGAATCCTGCAGATGACCTGAAGGCCGCGGCGGCCTCCATCGACGACGAAGCGGCGCGAGCGAAGCTCGAGGAGTACATCGATCTCGTCCTCTCCGACGTCAACTCGTTCCATACGCTCGACGATCTGAGGACGTGGATCGACGACATCCGTGCCCGCTCCCCGATCCGGCTGGATCGCAAGAACATCCCCGACCTGCGCGACTGGCGCGTCGATCCGGAGAGCGGCGAGATCTACCACGTCTCAGGCGAGTTCTTCCGGATCGTCGGCGTCAGCATCACGAATTCCGCGCGCGAGGTCAGCGGATGGGACCAGCCGTTCATCTACCAGCGGGAGGCAGGAATCCTCGGGATCGTGCGCACGCGGTTCGACGGCGTCTGGCACTACCTCCTCCACGCGAAGGCGGAGCCCGGGAACACCCTCTTGTATCAGATCTCCCCCACGCTCCAGGCGACGTACTCGAACCTGAAGACGGCGCACGGCGGGCGCGTTCCGCGCTTCAGCGAGTTCTTCCTCGAAGAGGGCGCCGCGCCGCGCACCGTCGTCTATCGTCAGTGGCTCGCCGAGGACGGCGGACGCTTCTACCTCAAATCCAACCTCAACATGCTCGTCGAGGTCCGGGCCGAAGACCTTCCGGAATTCCCGGATGAGTACCGCTGGTTCACGCTGTCGCAGATCAAGGCGCTCCTCAAGGAGGACAATTACATCAACCCGCACGTCCGGGGGATCCTGTGCCACCTCTGAGGATCGGCGTTCTCGGCGCGTCCAAGATCGCCGATCGCTCGACGGTCCCGGCGATGCTCGGCACCCCCGGTGTCGAGGTGGCGGGAGTCGCCGCCCGCGCGCGAGACCGCGCCGTGGAGTTCGCGGCACGCCACGACATCCCGGTGTTCGACGGCTATCGCGCGATCATCGACGACCCATCGATCGACGCGGTCTACATCCCCCTGCCGGTGGGTCTTCACGCCCAGTGGGCGCTCGCGGCGCTCGAGGCCGGGAAGCACGTGCTGTGCGAGAAGTCGCTGGCCGCAAGCTACGGCGAGTGCGCTGCGATCCTCGACGCCGCAGCGGCATCGGACCTCGTCGTGGTCGAGAACTTCATGTGCGAGCGCCACCCGCAGAACGAGTTCGTACGCGACGGCATCGCGGACGGGTTGATCGGGACGGTGCACCACATCAGCCTGTCGTTCGGGTTCCCTCCCTTCCCCCCCGATGATCTCCGCAACTCGGTCGAGCTCGGCGGCGGAGCGCTCAATGACGCGGGCGCGTACTGTCTCGACATGGCGAGCTTCTACCTGGGCGCCGCTCCTGAGGCGGTCACCGCCACGCTGCGCGGCGAGCCGGGCGGCGTGGATCTCGTGGGTGCCGTCCTGCTCGAATTCGCGAACGGCACGACGGCCGCGGCCTCGTTCGGCTTCGAATACGACTACCGGAACGAAGCTCGATTCTGGGGCTCGAGCGGCCAGCTCGACATCGACCGCAGCTTCTCCATCCCCGCCGACAGGACCCCGGCGGTGACGCTGACTCGGAACACCGTGCGTGAGCGGCTCGACATCCCGGCAGCCGACCAGTTCGCCCTCCAGGTCGCGTACTTCCGCGATCTGGTGGCTCGCGGCGACGGCTCGACGGAGCTCGCGTCGCGTCGCCGTCACGCCGCTGTCATGGAGGCCGTCCGCACCAGCGCGGTTGAGAACCGACGCGTGCGTCTCGACGACGACGCCCTGTTGCGCGCGGGCGGTGCGCCGGCATGAGCGGCATGCCTCCTGCGGACTCGCCGCCGGGTCCGCTCATGAAGATCGTCAAGGACAAGCGGGTGCTGTTCCTTGCGGTCGGCGCCGCGAACACGCTGATCGGCTTCCTCTGGTACACCCTGTTCCTCTGGCTCTTCCACTCACTGCCGGGCGGCTACATGATCGCGCTCGTCGTGGCGCAGATCGTGAGCGTCCTGTGCGCCTTCGTGCTGTACCGGCACATCGTCTTCCGGGTGAAGGGCCACGTCTGGCGTGACCTGCTCCGCTTCTCGTCCGTGTACGCGGTTTCGTTCGCGATCAACCTCGTGATGCTGCCGGTCCTCGTCGAGGTGCTGCACATCCACCCCCTCGTCGCGCAGATCGCGATCGTCACCGTCACGACGATCGTCAGCTACGTGGGGCACAATTACTTCTCGTTTCACAGGAAGCGCGGTGCGTCATGAGCCACCCCCGTGTATCGGTGGTCGTTCCGGCCTACAACAACGAGCCGTTCATCCGGCAGACCATGTCCTCCGTGCTGGAGCAGGACGGGGTCGACCTGGAGCTGATCGTCGCCGACCACAGTTCGAAGGACGCCACGTGGGACGCGATGGGAGAGTTCGCGGATGACCCACGGGTCCGGCTCCTGGTCACGCCTGCCGGCGGTGGCGCGGAGGCGAACTTCAACCGCGTCTCCGCCGAGGCGCGCGGCGATCTCATCAAGCTGCTGCCCGGAGACGACTACCTTCTCCCGGGCTCGCTTCGCCGCCAGGTCGCGATCCTCGACGAGAACCCCGCCGCGGTGCTCACGGCCGCTCGCCGGCGGCTGGTCGATGCCCGCGGTGACGTGGTCGTGAACGCCTACGGGCTGAAGGGCGTCCGGGGGCCCATGCGCGGCGCCGAGGCGATCCGTCACACCGTGCGGGCGGGCTCGAACGTGTTCGGCGAGCCCGGCTCGGTGCTGATGCGACGCCAGGCCCTGGATGCCGCGGGGCTGTGGGACTTCCGGTTCCCGTACCTCGTGGATCAGGCGACCTACATCAATCTGCTGCTGCAGGGCGATTTCATACCGGACGCAGAGCCCGGCGCGGTCTTCCGCCTCAACAACGGCCAGTGGAGCGTCGCGCTGACGGACTACCAGTACCAGCAGGTGTCGTCCTATCACCGCGACCTCCGGCAGCGTCGGCCCGACATCCTGACGGAGGGCGACGTCCGTGTGGGTAACCGCAACGCCTGGCTGATGGCACAGCGCCGGCGCGTCACGTACCGGATCCTGAAGAAGAGGATGTCGTCATGAGCGAACGACACGAACACACCATCTCCGTCGTCATCCCGGTGTATCGCGGGGAGCGCACACTTCCTGCCGTCATCGACGAGCTCGTCCCGTACACCCAGGGATTCCAGACGCCCGACGGGTCGTCGGCCCGGATCACCGAGGTCATCCTCGCGTACGATCGCGGTCCGGATCGATCCGACCTGGTGCTGCGCCGGCTCGCGCAGCAGCACACCTTCATCAAGGTCGTGTGGCTCAGTCGCAACTTCGGCCAGCATGCGGCCACCCTCGCAGGCATCGCCTCTTCCGGCGGCGACTGGATCGTCACGGTCGACGAGGACGGTCAGCAGGACCCGGCGTTCATCTCGGCGATGCTCGACACCGCCATCCGCGATGCCGCTGAGGTCGTGTACGCGAAGCCGACGAACAAGCCGCCCCATGGTGTGGTGCGCAACGCGGCCTCCCGGGCGGCCAAGCGGATCCTGCAGAGCATCTTCGGCAGCGGCAACGCGTCGGAGTTCAACAGCTTCCGGCTGATCCTCGGCGAGATCGGCCGGAGCGTCGCCGCCTACACCGGCACCGGCGTATACCTGGACGTTGCGCTCACGTGGGTCGCGAACCGTCAGGTGACGTGCGATGTCACGCTGCGGGAAGAGGGCGACCGCCCCTCGGGATACTCCTACACGCGGCTGCTGGGCCATTTCCTGCGCATGGTGCTCTCGACGGGCACGAAGGGGCTCCGCCTCGTGACGATCCTCGGCGCCATCTTCGCGATCGCCGGCGTGCTCTTCGCGGTGTACCTGATCATCGCCCGGATCGTCTCGGGAGACGTGCCCGAGGGCTGGACCTCGCAGATGGTGGTGACGGCGCTCGGAGTCGGGGCGATCCTCGTCTCGCTCGGGATCGTGGCGGAGTACCTTGGCGTCGCGGTGAACATGGCGATGGGCAAGCCCCCGTACCTGATCGTGCGCGACCCCGCCGATTCGCCCCTCGCTCACCGGCCCGACGTACCCGCTCGCCGACCCGACGTACCGCAGCACGATGACGCGTGACTGGGTGATCGGCCGAGGCCTGCTCGGCAGCGCCGTGGCACGGCGGACGGCGAGCGAGCCGATCGTCCAGCACGTGAGGTGGTCCGAGCGCGCCCACGCGGAGGCCGATCTGCGCGAGGGTCTGCGCAGGCTCTACGAGGACGACGCAGAGGCTTACACGTTGTACTGGTGCGCAGGGAGCGGAGTGACCTCCACCCCCGCCGAGGTGCTGCGGGAGGAGGCTGAGGTGTTCGGCGCGTTCCTCGCGGGGTTCGCCGAGGTGCCCGACGGGCTGCGCTCCCGCACGACGGTGTTCCTGGCCTCGTCCGTCGGCGGCGCATATGCGGGCGTCGACGACCCTCCCTACTCGGAGTCGTCGCCGGTCGCCCCCGCGTCCCCGTACGGCGAGACCAAACTGTCGATGGAGGACTCGCTTCGCACGGCGGTCGCCGAGCACGGGCTCCACGGGTTCGTCGGGCGCATCACCAACCTGTACGGACCGGGTCAGAAGCTGGGCAAGCGACAAGGGCTCATCTCCGTGCTCTGCGAGACGTACGTGCGTCGCGAGCCCGTCACCGTCTACGTCTCCCTCGACACTCTGCGCGACTACATCTACGAGGACGACTGCGCCGCCGTGGTCGTCGCAGGCACGGATCGGGCCCGCGACATCGAGCGCGGTGCGACCGTCACCAAGATCATCGGCGCAGGCACGGCGGTGTCGATCGGCGAGCTCATCGGGACGATCACCCGGGTGCGCCGTCACCGCCCCCTCGTCGCCTTCGGCGGGGGCGACGCGCGGGGGCAGGCATCCGACCTGCGAGTACGCAGCGAGGTGTGGACGGATCTGCAGGGGCTCGTCCAGACCTCTCTGCCGGCCGGGATCGCCGCCGTGCTGCGGTCGCTGGGCAGCGCCGCGGCGTCGGGGAACGCCTGAGCGCGCGCGGGAGGCCCCGGGCGCCGCTGATAGACTGGCCCCCATGCATGTGAGACCGCTGGCCATTCCGGGAAGCTTCGAGTTCACCCCCCGTCAGTTCGATGACAACCGTGGCTCGTTCGCCGAATGGTACCGGTTCGAACCGCTTGAAGAGGCGGTCGGTCACCGCCTGGACCTTCGTCAGGCCAACATCTCACGCTCCGCCAAGGGCGTGCTGCGAGGCATCCACTACGTCGACCTGCCGGGCCAGGGCAAGTACGTGACGTGCGCCTACGGCGCCGTGCTGGACTTCGTCGTCGACATCCGTGTCGGGTCGCCGACCTTCGGTCAGTGGGACGTCGTCCGACTGGACGACAAGGACCGTCGCGCCATCTACATCTCTGAAGGCCTCGGACACGCCTATGTCGCGCTCGAAGAGGACTCGATCGTCACCTACCTCTGCTCGAACGTCTACAACGCGCAGACCGAGGGGGCCATCCAGCCGCAGGACCCGACCATCGGCCTGACCATTCCAGAGGAGTTCGGCGAGCCGATCCTGTCCGAGAAGGACATCGTCGCTCCCACACTGCAGGAGCTCCTCGACGCGGGGACGCTTCCGACCTGGGAGAACGCGCGCGGCTTCTTCCGCTGATTCGCCGACGAGTCCGCGTTCCCACGAAAGGTTCTGCCATGAAGGGCATCATCCTGGCCGGAGGATCCGGCACGCGCCTGCACCCCATCACTCTCGGGGTGTCCAAGCAGCTTGTCCCCGTGTACGACAAGCCGATGATCTACTACCCCCTCTCCACGCTCATCAATGCCGGGATCAACGAGATCCTGATCATCACGACACCGCGTGATTCCGATCAGTTCCGGGGGCTCCTGGGAGACGGGTCGCAGTTCGGCGTCAGCATCGAGTACACGACGCAGCCAGCACCGGATGGCCTGGCACAGGCCTTCGTGCTGGGTGCCGACTTCATCGGCGACGACACGGTCGCGCTCGCTCTGGGCGACAACATCCTGTACGGCCCCGGTCTCGGTCAGCAGCTCCGTCGTTTCCGCGACATCCAGGGCGGGGCGATCTTCGCCTACTGGGTCGCCGACCCCACGGCCTACGGCGTCGTGGAGTTCGACGAGAACGGCATGGCGATATCGATGGAGGAGAAGCCCTCGGTGCCGCGGAGCAACTACGCAGTGCCGGGTCTGTACTTCTACGACAACGAGGTCATCGAGATCGCCAGGTCCCTGAAGCCGTCCCCGCGAGGTGAGCTCGAGATCACTGACGTCAACCTGGAGTACCTCCGACGCGGCGCTCTCCAGGTCGAGGTTCTGCCCCGGGGCACCGCGTGGCTCGACACCGGAACCTTCGACTCGATGACCGACGCCGCGGAATTCGTGCGCACCATCGAGCGTCGGACCGGGCAGAAGATCGGCTCTCCCGAAGAGGTCGCGTGGCGTCGTGGCTTCCTGACGGACGAGCAGCTGCGTGCGCACGCCTCGACGCTGCAGAAGTCGGGGTACGGCCAGTACTTCATGACACTCCTCGAGCAAGGACGCTGACAATGGCACGGATTCTGGTGACGGGCGGCGCGGGCTTCATCGGCTCGAACTTCGTGCACCACCTCGTCGACACGACCGACCACGATGTCGTAGTGCTCGACAAACTCACCTACGCGGGCAATCGCGCCTCGCTCGACGGTCTTCCGGCAGGCCGCGTGGAGTTCGTCCGCGGCGACATCGCCGACGCCGGGCTGGTCGACGAGCTCTTCGGCCGAGTGGACTCCGTCGTGCACTACGCCGCCGAATCGCACAACGACAACTCGCTCCACGACCCGCGGCCGTTCCTCGACACGAACATCATCGGCACCTACACCCTGCTCGAGGCCGCGCGTCGGCACGATCGCCGATTCCACCACATCTCCACCGACGAGGTGTACGGCGACCTCGAACTCGACGATCCCGCGCGCTTCACCGAGACGACGCCCTACAACCCGTCCTCTCCGTACTCCTCGACGAAGGCCGGCAGCGATCTCCTCGTGCGCGCCTGGGTGCGTTCGTTCGGCGTCCGTGCCACGATTTCGAACTGCTCGAACAACTACGGCCCGTACCAGCATGTCGAGAAGTTCATCCCGAGGCAGATCACGAACGTCCTGCGAGGCATCCGCCCCAAGCTCTACGGCGCCGGCGAGAACGTCCGGGACTGGATCCACGCCGACGACCACTCCTCCGCCGTATTGACGATCCTCGATCGCGGGACCATCGGCGAGACCTACCTCATCGGCGCTGACGGCGAGGAGAACAACAAGGACGTCGTCGAGCTGATCCTCGAGCTCATGGGCCTGCCCCGCGACGCCTACGATCACGTGACCGACCGGGCCGGCCATGACCTGCGGTACGCCATCGACTCCACGAAGCTGCGCACTGAGCTCGGCTGGCTCCCGCGCTACGGCGACTTCCGCGCCGGCCTCGAGTCGACCATCGCCTGGTATCGCGACAACGAGTCGTGGTGGGCGCCGAGCAAAGACGCCACCGAGGCGTTCTACGCGACCAAGGGGCAGTAAACGGTCGGTTGACGCAGAACCGCCTGCAGCGCAGTCGCACCGCAGGCGGTTCTCCGGTCATGTGCGTGTCTCGGGGTACTCGACGCCGGGGTTGAAGAACGCCCCCGTCACCCACCTGCCCAGCAGGCTTCCCCGCAATGCCAGCGGCACGCGGCCGCGCTGAAGGCTCACGAACAGGCGGGCACCGAACTCGAGGTAATACAGCAGGCCGCGGTGGTGAAGCTGGTAGGACGCTTCGTTTCGCACGCCGTAGCGGAACTTCCACAGCGACTTGCTGTCCACCATCGCGAAGTTGACGCCGCGGTTGTCGCCCATGTCATGGATGACCACGCTGTCGAGGACCTGGACACCGGGACACACACGCGTCAGGCGAAGCGTGTACTCACGGTCGTCGAACCAGATGAAGTAATCGCGGTAGGGCAGCCCGTATCGTGCGATGGCCCAGCGTGGGATGAGCACCGACACGAACGAGCACGCCGTCACCATCACGTTCTGCTGGCCCTTGACGAGAAGCCGTCCCCAGTCCCACGTCGGCACGGGATTGTTCATCTCGCAGATGTTGCCGTCGGTGAAGTTCACGACCGAGCAGGCGAACGGCACATCGGGCCCGAGTTCGTCCACTGCGGCATCGAAGCCGCGGACGAGCGCCTCGAGAGCATCGGGTTTCGGATAGCAGTCGTCGTCCATGATCCAGACATGGTCGGCGCCGGACGCGTACCCGCGCAGCATCCCCTCGGCGAACCCGCCTGCTCCTCCGGAGTTGGTCGACATCGTGACCACTTCGAGAGGGACACTCGACTCGAGACCCGCGAGGTAGTCGGCGGTGCCGTCCGTCGATGCGTTGTCGATCACGAGCAGTCGCGCCACCGGCAGAGTCTGCGCCTGCACAGACGCAATCACGGTCTTGAGCTTCTCGAGGCGGTTGAACGTCACAACCACCGCGGCCACGGTCACCACGTACCGACCTCCTGTGCAAACCATTCCGTCGCCGATTGCTGCGACAGCAGCTTCTTCTCCGACTTCCGTTCCCTGGTCCACAGCTCTCGACGAGCAGCCTCGTCCGATTCGAGCGCCAGCACGCGTCGTGCCGCCTCGGAAACGGACCGGTGGACGCGTCGCGAGATCAGTCCCTGACGCGGAACGATGTCGGCTTGGGCGCCGACATCCGTCGAGACGACGGGCACACCGTGAGCGATCGCCTCGAGGGTGGTCAATGTGAGACCTTCGTTGTGAGAGGTCACGACGAGCAGATCGGCTTCGGCGAGGGTCTCGTCGACCGGGACGGCCGAGCTGCGGCGTTCGATCACGTCACCGAGACCCTTGAGGGCGATGAACTCGTCGGCCCAGCCCGCGAGCTCGCCGTCGCCGTGCATGATGAAACGCACAGTGCGCCCCGCCGCCCTGACGCGGCCGGCCATGGCGATGAAGACCTCGGGCGCCTTCTGCCGCGCGAATCGACCGACGAACGCCACGGTGAACGGCGCATCGGGGTTGCGCTCGCGGAACTTCGCGTCCTTCAGCTCGACGGTGAGGCCGCCCAGGGGTGCCATGAAGACCTTCGCGGCGGGGATCCCCTGCGTTTCGGTCATCCAGCGGGCGAGCGTCGGCGAGATGACGTGGTGCGCAGTGATGCTCGGCGCCGCGACGACACTGCTGCGGGGATAACCTCCCCCGCGGTATTCGACGATGTGCGTGGAGTCGACGATCGGTATGCCCGGTCGCGACGCCGCGATCCACGGAAGCCGGTCGTACAGCCACTGATTGTGGTGGACCACGACGCCGCGGATGTCGAAAGCGCCGAGGATTCCCCTCAGCAGCTCCTCGACGCCCGGCGTCTGCGAAGCGACAGTCGGCTCTGAGAAGGGGATGATCAGGGCACCGTCCAGCTCCGGGCGGCCGATCCACGGCTGGTGGGATTCACGATTCGTGAGCACGATCGGAAGCAGGCCGGCCTCTCTCACCAGCTTCACCGTCTCGAACGCCCAGCGCTCTGCGCCGCCGAGCTCGAACCAGTGGAGTCCGATGATGACGGCACGCTCGGCGCCCTCCGGTGCAGCGGGCGCGATCACGACGCGACTGTCATCGTGCGCACCACCGGGAACGAACTCGCCGTCGTAGTCACGGGGCGCGGCACGCGTGGTCAGCGACCGACGGTGGCGGAGGAGCTCGAGGTCGCGCAGCTCGTCGTACAGCAGGGGCGAGCGATTCCTGATGGACCGCAAGACCCGACGGAGGCCCCGCGGCGACGGGTCGCGCGGCGGATCGTAGGTGAGGACGTCGTCTCGCGAGATGCGGATGTGCCGCGCGTCACCTTTGACCAGCTCCTGGGAGCGGCTCTCGGCCGGGATGTTCTCGCGATCCTCGGCCGCCACGAGGCTGGTCATGCGGAGCGTGAGCAGGCGTCGGCCGAAGTCGCGCGAGCGTCCGGTGAACGACGCATCGTCCGTCAGGTGCGGCAGGTTCGCCCACCCGCCGTCGTACTCGTGGACCGTGAGCGATCGGGCGGGAGACATCAGGGCGTGAAAGTTCAGCGCGCCGACCAGCAACCGGCGTTCGCGCGTCGAGAGCCCGCGCACTTCGGCCTCGTCGTCCAGTCGGAACAAGGCCCGTTCGCCGAGCACGTGTCCAGGTATCACAGTCGAAATTCGCCTCTCGGTTCTGAACGCGGAAACCCCGCGAGTCTACCAACCACGCCTCACCCCTCCTGACGCCGGGCGCCGCCGGATAGGGAGAACCGGCCGCAACGCCTAAGATCGAAGATGCTCTGTTCACCCTCTTCGCCCCAGGGTGCGGTACGACCCCCGAAGGACACCATGACTACACCCGCGCCCGCGGGCACCCCGCTGCAATCACCAGGGCGGGGCCTGGGACTGATCGGCGTGTTCCGGCATCGCTACCTGCTGTCGCTCCTCGTGCGCAAGGAGGTCCAGATCCGCTATCGCGGATCGCTGCTCGGCTGGTTGTGGTCGTACGTCAAGCCACTCGTCCAGTTCGTGGTCTTCTTCGTCGCCGTGGGTGTCTTCCTCGGCATGAACGGACGCGTCGAGTTCTTCCCCCTGTACCTGCTCGCGGGCATCACCGTGGTGACCTTCTTCAACGAGGCGTTCTCGAACGGCACCCGGTCGCTCGTCGACAATGCCGCGCTCATCAAGAAGATCTATCTCCCCCGCGAGATGTTCCCGATAGCGAGCGTGCTGATCGCCGGGGTGAACACGATCCCGCAGATCCTCGTCATCATCGCGATCGCGCTGTTCTTCGGCTGGGCACCGTCCCTCGTGCACATCGCGGCCCTCGTCCTCGGCATCGTCATCGTCGCGCTGCTCGCAACCGGACTGGGGATGCTCTTCGGCGCGATCAATGTGACATTCCGCGATGCGCAGAGCTTCGTCGAGATCATCGTGATGTGCGCCGTCTGGGCGTCGCCCGTCATGTACCAGTGGCAGATGGTCGCGTCCGCGGTACCCGAGTGGCTGTTCGTGCTCTACCGCCTCAACCCGCTGACGCCCGCGGTGGAGCTGTTCCACTTCGGCCTGTGGTTCCCGCTGGACCCCGTCGACGGTCAGGTGCTTCCCGGGCTCGGCCTGTACAGCGCCATCGCGACAGTGACCGCGGCAGTCCTGCTCATCTTCGGCCAGCTCGTCTTCCGCCGATTGGAGGGGCGTTTTGCCCAGGACCTCTGACGCATCCGCAGCGCCACGCATCGTCGTCGACGACGTCCACAAGGACTTCACGCTCCGCCACACGCACTCCTTCAAAGAGACGTTCGTAGCCGCGATGCGGCGCAAGCCGGTCACGACGCAGTTCCATGCTCTCGACGGCATCTCCTTCTCGATCGGCGAGGGCGAGTCGGTCGCGCTCCTCGGTTTCAACGGCTCGGGCAAGTCGACGACGCTCAAGCTGATCTCGGGCGTTCTGCGCCCCGACAGCGGCCGTGTCCTCACTCGCGGCCGCGTCGCCGGCCTCATCGAGGTCGGCGCGGGGTTCCATCCGGATCTCTCGGGGCGCGAGAACATCTTCCTCAACGCGGCCATCCTGGGCATGAGCAAGAAGGAGACCGAAGCGCGCTACGACGAGATCGTGGCGTTCTCCGAGATCGAGCAGTTCATCGACACCGAGGTCAAGCACTACTCCTCGGGGATGTTCCTGCGCCTGGCCTTCTCGGTCGCGATCCACACCGAGGTCGACATCCTCCTCATCGATGAGATCCTCTCGGTCGGCGACGAGCCGTTCCAGAAGAAATGCCTGGCTCGCATCCGCGAGCTCCACTCATCGGGCAAGACCCTCGTCGTCGTCAGCCACGATCTCGACATGGTGGCGGATCTCTGCGAACGCGCGATCGTGATCAGGAACGGCAAGGCCGTGTTCGATGGAGCAAGTCACGAAGGGGTGGCGGTGTTGCGCAATGCATGAGGGAGCGGATCGGCCGACAGTGGCCGTCGTCGTGCGTACGAAGGATCGGCCCAGGATGCTGCGGCGCGCGCTGGCGAGTATCACGGCCCAGACCTTCCCTTCGTGGGAGGCGGTGATCGTGAACGACGGCGGCGACCCGGCGACCGTCGACGAGGTCGTGTCCGAGCTGCCCGCTGAGCACCGCGACCGCATCAGCGTCCTCCACAACCCCTCGGCGACCGGTCGATGGCCCGCAGCCAACGCAGGGATGCAGGCGACCTCGGCTCCCTACCTGGTCCTCCACGACGACGACGACTCGTGGCATCCGGACTTCCTGGCCCGCACGGTCGCCTACCTCGAGGCGAACCCCGACGAAGTCGGCGTGATCGCTCGCACCGAAGTGATCCTGGAGCAGTTCGACGACAGCGGTGAGATCGTCGAGACCGGCCGGTACGTGCTGGAGGATCACAACCCGGAGGTGCTCGCCACCGATCTCCTGCAGTTCAACCGCTTCGTTCCGATCGGCTTCCTCTATCGGCGAAGCCTTCATGACAGGATCGGGCTGTACGACGCCTCGCTCCCGGCTGCGGCCGACTGGGCGTTCAACATGCGGGCGATGCTCATCCACCAGATCCGCTACGTCGATGACCAGGTCCTCGCGTACTGGCATCAGCGGCCGGGTGTCAACGGTGTGGCAGGCAACAGCGTCTTCGCCGCCCCGGAAGATCACGACTTCGCCAACCGCGCTCATCGCGATCGCGCGCTCCGCGAGTTCATGGCCGCGCACGGCACCGGCTTGCCGCTCTACCTCGACGCGGTGTTCGAAGCGCAACGGAACGCTGCGGAGCAGTCCGAGCAGCGCGTGATCGCGGCGGTCCGCGAGTCGAACGCCCGCTTCGACGAGTTGAAGTCGGCTCTCGACGCACTCCAGCGCCATCTCGATCGCACAGTCGACGCCCGTGTCCGGGGATGGGTCTGGCGACGCAAGAGCCAATTGCGCGGCCTGGGACGCGGTCGGAGCTGATGAGGCCGTTCCGCACCCTCGTGTCCGATGTCAGGGCGCGACTTCGCACAGACGTCGAGACGCCGGGCTTCCGGCGGTTGCGTGCCGGCAACCTGCTGGGCGCCGGGCGGCTGTCCGGTGGCTCCGGTCCGGTCGTCTCGCTGACGACGTTCGGCGACCGTACGCGGTGGAGCTACCTCGCCATCCAGTCGATCGCGCGCGGAAGCCTCACGCCTGCGCGGACCATACTCTGGCTCGACGAGCCCGACGCGTTCCGCACGTTGCCGCGCAGCCTGCGGCGTCTGCGCCGGCGTGGTCTGGAGGTCCGGCTGGCTGAGAACTTCGGCCCGCACACCAAGTATTTCCCGTTCGTCGAGGAGACCGCCGAGTTCACCGGACCACTCGTCACCGCGGATGACGACACGATCTACCCCCGTTCCTGGCTCGCGCGACTCGTCGACGAGCATCACCTGACGCCCGACCTGATCGTGTGCTACCGCGCCCGGCGCGTCACGTTCGACGGCGCGGACCTGGCTCCGTACGCGGTCTGGGACTTCAGCACCGGCAGCGAACCGTCCTGGGCGCATTTCATGACCGCCGTGTCGGGCGTGATCCACCCGGTGGAGATGCTGCGGTCATTGAAAGCACGTGGGCGAGAGTTTCGCGAGTTGTGCCCGGACGCGGACGACGTCTGGATGCACAACACCTCGATCAAGGCCGGCATCCGCATCCGGCTGATCGACGGGTTCAGCCGGACGTTTCCGCTGGTCGAGGAGACCCAGGAACAGGCCCTGTGGTACTCGAACCTCACCGGTGGGGCGAACGACCGCCAGATCGCTGCGACCTACGACGACTCCGAGATCGCCCTCCTGAGGCGCGAGACTTCCGCCATCGACAGCGCCGACGGGTAGACCACCGTCGGTGACGAGCGTGCGGCGCCCACGCCGCTCAGCATCGCACCGAGCGGGCGACGGCATCGTCGAGGCTCGGCGTGCCGCCGATCAGGGTCATCTCCCTGACACCGCTGATGAGCATCCACACCTTCGTCGCACCGACGAGGCAGGTCGCCGGGGTCGTGAACAGCGGCGCTTTGTACTTCGCTGCCAGGATCGAGCCCGTCAACGCGTCGGCGAATCCGCCCCCGGTCGCCACGAGCGCAGATGCCGCTCCCTGCGGGTATGCCGCGGCGCCGAGCAGACGGCTGGTCTGGAATCGATCCGCGCCGCCGTAGCGTTGGACTCCGATACCCGCGGCGACCATGTCCGCCTCGATGCCGGCGCTCACGGCGAGCGTGTTGCCTGCGATGATGCCGGTCGAGGTTCCCAGCCGGGCGAGGGTCTCCCGTGTCGCCTCATCGAGCCTCGGCGCCGTGCCGTCGACGAGGATGACGGGCGCTCCCTGCGCCCCGCCGAGCGCGGCCGCCACCACGGCGTCCGCGTAGGTCCGGCCCGTCACCACGTATGCGGATGCGGCGCCGCCGAAATAGCGTTCCGCGACGAGCCTGCTCGTCTCATAGCGGTCAGCGCCGGCGATGCGTTCGAGCGTCGCCGCGGTGGCCACGGACCTGACCGCGGCCTCCACCGAGGGGGTGACACGCGTCTCACCGCCGATGATCACGACGCGGGACGGAGCGAGCCGGGTGATCTCGGCGGCTGCCGCCGCGGGCAGCGCGTTGGGGTCTGTCAGCAGCAGCGCACCGCCGCTCCGCCCCGCGGCCGCGCCGGCGGCCAAGGCATCGGGGAAGTCCGTGCCCGAGGTCAGGAAGACTGTCGACGCGCCGTTCGGATAGGACTTCTTCGACACCTCCACCGCGGTCTCATAGCGGGTGGGACCTGCGAGGCGCGAGGTCGTGTAGGTGACGGGCGGCGTCGGTGTCAGGTAGGCGCCGTGGACCCAGAAGTACGCGCCGTTGATGCGGATCTGCCACCACTCGCCGAGCACGCCCGTGCGCGTGACGACCGTCCCCTGGCTCAGGGACCGGGCCACCGGCTCGCACGATGTCGACGGGGCGTGTCGGGCATTCAGCGAAGCGACCGAGACCTGGAACTCACCGTCTGCCGGGGTCACCGCAGAGGAGGCCGGTTGCGCGCAGGCGTTCACAGGCACCTGCGTCGAACCGAACCAATCGGTGAAGTAGTTGTAGAAGTTGCGGTTGCCGTAGCTCGAGCACCCATCGCCCTCGGCGTATCCGGCGCGGAGGGCGGCGGCATTCGGCTGGTAGGGGGTGTAGTAGTAGAGGTTCGCTGTGGCCTGGTTCTGGACGTACACCGGCGACGATCCGCACCCGCGGTTCGGGTTGAACAGGATGTTCCATGTCTTGCCGGGCGCATACCAGGTGAAGTACTGGCTCGTACCCGGCGGATTGGCGTAGCGCTTGAGCTGCCACGCCGCACCGAACACCTGATTGAAGAAGCCGTAGTACCGCGTATCGCACGCCGCCGTGTCGGGACACCCCTGTCCCATGGCGATCGTGTACCGCCAGTCCGAGGGCCACACGTGCGTCACGAGGCCCTGCTCCTTCTGCAGCGTGACCAGGATGACCTGCGGGTTGATCCCGCAGGCCTGAGCGACCTTGTAGATGATGCGCGAGGCGCGCTCGCGCACCCCGCCCGCATAGGCCCCGCACATCGCGTCGGCGGTCGTTGTGCGCGACACGTCGTACCAGTCCTTGAGGCACGTGTACCCGGCTTCGCACCGCGGGACCCTCTGCTCGAGGAACGCCTGGATCTGCGCCTCGCTCATGGAGTCCTTGTAGAAGAACACCGCGTCGCTGACGATGTTGCCGGGCTGGAATCTGCTGAGGTCTGCCGTGGGACGGATCGATGAGATCACCCCATCGGTGACGGACGGCGACAGGGCGGACGCCGCGGGAGCCACCGGCACGAGGAGACCGATGATCAGCGCGACCACGACCCCGAAAAGCCTGATCTTCGACGTCTTCGGCGCGATCGCGCCCGTTCTCACAGCCCCCGCCATGTGAACAGTGTGGCGGATGTGACGGTTGGGTACAACATGGGTTGCCGGCGCCATGCCGCGCACGGCGGTCGACGGGAGGGTTGCCGCGGTGGGTCTTCGCGCCCACGGCTACAGCTCGGCGTGCAGCATCCACACCTTGTCGGCGGCCTCGCGCCACGAGAAGGCGCGGCCCCGATCCCCCGCGAGCACACCCAGGCGCTCGGCCGCGGCGGTCGACCCCACCCCTGAGGCCAGCGCGGCGCCAAGGCCCTCCGACAGCTCGGCGGCGCCTGAGGCCGGGACCAGCACTCCCCCGTCGAACACGACCTCGTCGTGCACCGCGGAGGACGCCGCGACCACCGGCACGCCGAGAGTCAGGGCGTCCACGACGCGCCACGGGAAGGCCGCGCGCCGCGACGGGGCCACGAATGCGACCGCTGCCCCGAACACCGCGGCCCGATCGGCCGCCTCCAGAACCCCTCGCACGTGCAGCGCCCGCTCCGGCAGTCCCGCCGCGGACGCGAGATCCGCGACAGCCGGCTCGTGCCCCTCCTCGACGTCGATCACGACGACAGGGAGCTCGACACCGGATGCTGCGACCGCCGCGAGTCCGGCGTCCAGCCCCTCCGAACCCAGCGGGCCTCCGGCGAGCAGCACGTAGCCCTCCGGCACGCCCAGCTCGCGTCGACGCCCGACCTCGTCCGTCGGCACGGAGAAGCCGAGGGGAGAAGCACCGGCGATCACCCGTATGCGGTCCCCCAGCGGAGCGATCTCGACGAGCCGCGCAGCAAGAGAATGCGTCGGCACGACCACGGCGTCCGCGTGCTTGACGGCGCGCTTCAGCATCGCCTTCTGCCACGCGACGACGGCCCGCGGCAGCTCGGCGGGCGATTCCCAGGGCCGCAGGTCCCAGACGGTGATGACGGTCTGGTCGTGGTCGTGCACCCGGTCGTGGCGCACGAGCGGTGCGAAGAGCGACGGCGAATGGATCATGCCGCCGCCGATGCCGGTGCCGACGCCCAGCTGGAGGGCGGCCGAGAGCTCGCGGCGGGGCAGCGCCGTGCGCCGCACCCCCGCCAGTCCCGGCACACCGGCCAACGCGTCCTCAGGCCCGCCCGCCGGCGCGATGGCCTCGACCTCGCATCCCGGCGGCGCACCCAGAACCAGCGCACGTGCGAGCTCGCGCGACGCCTCGGCCAGCTCCGGCTCGGAAGGCGCAACCAGCTGATCCAGCACGACGCGAAGAGTTGCGACCACGCTCACTCTCCCGACGGCGTGGGGGTCGGCGGGTGGAGCGTGGTCTGCACGAGCTCGGCGATGTACGCGTAGTCGGGGTCGAACTCGTCGATCCCGCCTGCGGGTGTCAGCTCGAGCGTCTGCACCTGCTGCTCCTTGGCCTTGACGGCGAGGTCGACGAGTGCCGGGATGAGCGACTGGGGCAGATCCGTCTCGACGATGTCGGCGCCCGCGGCCGCCACATCCTGGAAGCGGGTCAGCACCACCTGAGGCGTGAACTGGGACAGGATCGCCTCCTGCAGCTCGCGCTGGCGCCTCATGCGGTCGAAGTCGCTCGTCGTGTAGCGCGAACGGGCGTACCACTGGGCAGTGTCGCCGTCCATGTGCTGCGGGCCTGCCTCGATCCAGCCCGACGCCCAGTCCTCGGCAGGCTCGCCGGGGTACGACGGGCCGCCGCCCTTGGGCAGTCGTTCGACGACATTGATGTCGACGCCGCCCAGAGCGTCGACGAGCGAGGCGAACCCGTGCATGTCGACGAAGACGAAGTACGGGATCTCGATGCCCAGGATGCCGGACGCCGCGTCCTTCGTCGCCTCGATCGCCGGTGTCGAACCGATGCCTTCGGCATCGGGATAGAGCCCCGTCCCACGATCCTCCCGACACTGCTCGACGGCGTTGGTCAGCTGGTTGATCCCGCTCCCCCACCCGCAGTTCGAGTCGCCGTGCCCCTCGAAGCCGTTCGGGTACTGGTCCTGCATCGGACCCTCCGCGAACGGGAAGTTCGGCATGTCGCGAGGGATGCCGGTGATCGTGGTGGCGCCTGTCTCGGCGTTGACCGAGACCACCGAGATGCTGTCGAATCTCATCGAGTCGCGGCCCTCGCCGCTGTCGGCGCCGAGCAGCAGGATGTTGTAGTACCCGTCGTCCGGCGGCACGGTCGGCCCGCTCGCCCCGAAGATGGTGCTGATCGTGCTGCGCACGGTCCCCACGGCATTCGACGCATATACAGCCGTCCCACTCGCGACGACCAGGAGCCCCACAGCCGCCAGCGCGATCGCGAACCGCGCCACGCCGCCGGTCTTGACCAGGCGCACGAGCCTCAGCGTGTCGATCGTCAGCACGATCCACAGCAGGGCGTAGCTGATCAAAAGCCCCTGGGCGATGAGCAGCGGCAGCGGGCGCAGCAGTCCGAGCCAGTCCGGGAGCCAGGCGCTCGTCACGATGCTCAGCCCGGCGGTCGGCGACAGCAGCGCGAACAGGACGGCGATGACGAGGAGCACCCACATGACCAGCGTCGCGGCGATCCCGAAGCGACCCAGCCTGCGGTTGCCCGCGAGCACCTGGGCCGAGCCGGGGATCAGGAAGTTCAGCCCGACCAGCCACCACCCCCGGCGCGTCATGACGGCGCGGGACGAGGCATCCGGATTCCGCATCGGGCGCTCCTCGACGACGCCCGGACGTGACGGGCGGGCGGGCGTGGTGCGAGGCGCGCTCACGACGCTCACAGCGACTCCTTGAGCCGCCGGTTCTTCTGCTCGACCTGCGCTTCGAGATCGCGGGCGTACGCCTCGACGCGATCGGCGACCTCGGGATCGGACGCCCCGAGGATGCGCGCGGCGAGGAGTCCGGCGTTCTTCGCGCCGTTGATGGAGACGGTGGCGACCGGGATGCCGGCGGGCATCTGCACGATGCTCAGGAGCGAGTCCATGCCGTCGAGGGTCGCGAGCTGCACCGGCACCCCGATGACCGGGAGCGCGGTGACGGATGCCAGCATGCCCGGCAGGTGCGCCGCGCCGCCGGCGCCGGCGACGATGACGCGGAGGCCGCGTGCGCGCGCCTCGCGCCCGTAGCGGATGAGCTTGTCGACCGTGCGATGCGCCGAGACGACCTCGACCTCATGCGGGATGCCGAAGTCGGTGAGCGCCTGGGAGGCGTCGCTCATGACCCGCCAGTCGGAGTCGGAGCCCATGACGACGCCGACGAGCGGCGCCTCGGAGGAATGAAGGGGCGCAGTCACTCGTCAAGGCTAGGGGGCGAGGCTGGAAACTCCCCGCAACGGCGCGCTTCCGCGCCGTTCAGTCGAGGAAGAAGGATGCTGCGGCCCGCGCCTGGTACGCCACGTCGTCGAGTTCGTCGCCGACGACGTTGACGTGCCCGACCTTGCGACCGGGACGCGGTGCCTTGCCGTAGGTGTGGACCTTCGCCTGCGGGTGCTCGTCCATGGCGGCGGCGAAGCGGGCGTCCAGGGACTCGTCCGCCGGGCCGCCCAGGATGTTGACCATCACGGCCCAGGCCGCGACCGGGTCGGTGTCGCCGAGCGGCAGGTCGAGGACGGCGCGCAGGTGCTGCTCGAACTGGCTCGTCACGGCGCCGTCCTGGCTCCAGTGCCCGCTGTTGTGCGGACGCATGGCCAGCTCGTTGACAAGGAGCCGCTCGTCGGTCGTCTCGAAGAGCTCGACCGCCAGCATCCCGGTCACGCCGAGTCCCTCGGCGATCGAGACGCCGATGTGGGCCGCCACCTGCTGCAGGCGATCGCTCGAGTGGGGAGCGGGCGCGATCACCTCGGCGCACACGCCGTCGCGCTGGACGGTCTCGACGACCGGGTAGGCGCGGACCGCGCCCGAGGGGCGCCGGGCGACCTGCTGCGCGAGTTCGCGCGTGAAGTCGACCAGCTCCTCGACGAGGAGGGCGCCGCCGCGCGCGTCCTCGGCCAGGGTGGCGAACCAGTCGTCGGCCTCGGTGCCCGCAGACACGACGCGTACGCCCTTGCCGTCGTAGCCGCCGCGCGGCGTCTTCACGACCGCCCGGCCGCCATGGTCGTCGATGAAGGCCTGCAGCTCGTCGGCGTTCGTGACGGCCGCCCAGTCGGGCTGCGGCATCCCGAGCTCCTGCAGCCGGGCGCGCATGACCAGCTTGTCCTGCGCGAACTTCAGCGCACCGGGACCGGGGTGCACAGCGACGCCCTCGCCGACGAGGGTCGCGAGGACGTCCTGCGGCACATGCTCGTGGTCGAACGTGACGACGTCGACGTCGCGCGCGAAGGCGAGCACCGTTGCCGCGTCGCGGTAGTCCCCGACGGCGGTGGCGGCGAGGGATGCCGACATCCCCTCGTCTTCGGCGAGCACGCGGATCTCCACTCCGAGCTCGACCGCCGGCGCGATCATCATGCGGGCCAGCTGCCCACCCCCCACGACTCCGACTCGCAGCGCCATGCCACTCCCTCTCTGCAGACTCCCTCCATCATCCCGCACCGCGGAACGGCGAACGCGCGGGGTGAGGGCTGCGGGCGAACGCGCGCGGCCAGGCCTGCGGCAGACGCGGCTCATCGCTGCTGACCGTCGGATACAGCCCTGCGCGAGCGCGGAGAGATCGCAATTCGGTAACGAACGTGGAGACGGACCACGGGGGAGCGAACCTTTCGCCCGTTGGCGGACACTTAAGGATGTGAACGAACTCGACGGCGACGACTGGCAGAGGGTGCTCGGCGGCGACGCCTCCGCACTCGACCCGCTGTTCGCCAGACACGCCCAACGGCTCTTCCGCCAGGCCTCGCGGCATGTCAGCGTGCGGGAAGACGCGAAGGACGCCGTGGTCATCGCGTTCTACGAGCTGTGGCGACGTCGCAGTCAGGTCCGACTCGTGGATGGGTCCCCGCTCCCCTGGCTGCTCAACGCCGTCACCAACTCCGCTCGGAACCTCGAGCGATCCGCTCGGCGATACCGAAATCTGCTCGAGTCCGCGGGGAGGGATCTGGATCGAGGTGTCAGCGATCCTCCGGAATCCGAACCGGCCGTCATGGCCGCCCTCGATCGGCTCACCGCCCGCGAACGGAGCGTCGTCGTCCTGACGCTCATCGAGGGCTACTCGGAGAGGGACACCGCCAACGCGCTCGGGATTCCGGTCGGAACGGTCAAGTCCCGGCTTGCCCGAGCGAAGGGCCGCCTGCGCGGCGAGCTCGCACACCTTGTGGAGGCCTGAAGTGGACAACCCGACCGAACTGCGCGCCGACGAGGTTCACGCGCTCGGAGAAGCCATCGTCCGGGGAGCGACCCGGCTCGAGGCCAAGCGCCTGCGTCGTCGCAACATCGCGGCAGGCAGCATCGCCGTCGCCATGATCGTGGGTGTCGCGGGAGCAGCGTTCGCGGCGCCTTACCTGCTGCCGGCTCCCATTGCCGGGCCCACGCCCACGACGACCGAGTCGACCTCACCGACTCCAGCGCCCACGCCGACCCCGACCGTCGCCACCGAACCTCTGCAGTTGAGCGTCGCGCAGACCGAGGCCGATCTCGTCCCCGACGACGTCACGGGCGCTTTCGACCGCAGCACGACGCGACTCGTGGGTATCGATGAGGGAACCGTGCACTTCGTCGCTCGAGGGACCGCCGCCGACGCGCCGTACTGCCTCGTTCTCGTACCCGAAACGGGATCGGCGGGCTGGGCAGCCGCATGCGGCACACTCGCCGGCACTCGGGTACAGGGGCCCGCCGTGGGTGAGTCGCAACTCTCGCTACCGGGGACGAGCCCCGAGGGCTGGCGGGCTCTCGACGGCTTCGTGAGCGTCAATCCGAACGCGTCCAAGACACCGGTCGACTCCCCGCAGACGGAGGCTCCACCACCGCCGGACGAATACGGCGTCGCCCAGCTGCAGACAGAGCTGGACGGGATCGGCGCAGACGTCGCCGCGGCTTACGACACGACACAGCCCGGCTACGACCCCACGCAGTTCCAGCAGAACCAGTCGCGTCAGGCCCAGACGGAGGCGCTTGCCGCCCAAGCGTCGCAGCGACTCGGCGGTCCTGTGGCACTGATCCGGCCGACCTATGTGGGGTTCCCCGACGAAGCGACCGGTGCACCCAACAGCGTCATGTGGTGGGTGGTGACGAGCCAGCCGACGGAGTTCGCCTTCTCGTACGTACACCGTGTGAACGGGACGGACTGGACCGGTTGGGGACAGGGCGACAGGAACGCGGAGATGCTCGCCCAGCGCCTCACGACGTGGCTCGCACAGAACCAGCCGGGCGTGAACTGGACGATCGTCATCCAATCGCACTGAGGCTCCCGTCGCCGCTGACTCCGGGTCAGGCCTGCGGCAGGGGAGGCTTCGGCGGAGCCGCGGGAGGCGGGCCGGGCGGAAGCGGCTGCGCGTCGCGGTGCGCGAGGATCTGGTTCACCTCGACCTGATCGACGAGCGCCTCGTGCACGAGCTCGACGCTGGGGATGTTCGCGAGCCGCAGCGGCTCGTCGACGCCGTTGGTGAGGGTGATGGTGCCGGAGCCCCACATCCGCTGCAGGAGGCCGCGGTGCACCTTGAGGGCGTAGCCGCGCACGTGCGCGAGCTCGCGGCGCTTGACAGAGAGCACCCCCCGGCGCTCCATCACGCGCCGCGTCGTGATCGTGTAGACGTGACCGGCCCACGCGAGATAGGGCAGCACGACGAGCAGCAGCACCACGACCGCGGCGGCGGCCAGCAGCATCCAGTTCTCGAACGGCGCGGGGAGGTTGCCGTAGAGGTAGCCGCATGCGGCCGCGACAGCGATGAGCACGAGCGCCGACCAGGCGAGCCGCCGGGCATGCGCGCGGAAGCGCGCGACGAGCAGCTCCGGTGTGGGGGCGCCGGGGGCCGGCGTCAGCGGCCTGCCGCCGTAGCTCGTCGGCTGCGTCATATCCCCATTGTGCGGTGCGCGGCCGACAGTGCGGTGCGCACCCGCCGTTTCGCGTCATGCGCACCGCCTCCGCGGTCAGCCCGCCGGGCGGCTCCGCACGTGCACGACGTCTCCGGCGGAGACCGCGCTCTCGAACTCGGCGTCCTGCACGACCACGAGCCGGCCGTCGGCGTCGATGCGCTGCGCGCGACCCCACAGGGTGTCGCCGTTCGGCAGTGACACGGCGACATCGCTGCCGAGGGTGCTGCACAGCGACTCGACCTCCGCGAGCACCCCCGAGGCGGCGGCGTCGCCTCCCGCGAGGCCCAGCGCCGTCAGCTGCTCATCGAGAGCGCGCAGGTAGTCGGCGAGCAGGCGGTCGTCGTCGCACGTCAGCCCCGCCGCGGCGAAGGACGTCGCCGTCGCGACGGGGAGGTCGGCAGGCGGCATCCGTGTGTTCACTCCCGAACCGATCACGACGACGTCGGGATTCCCCGGCACGACCTCCGCCAGGATGCCGCAGACCTTGGCGCCGTCCATGAGCACGTCGTTCGGCCACTTGAGCGTGGCGGTGTGCACCGTGCCGACGAGCTGCGCGGCGATCGCGCGGGTCATCGCGGCCCCCGCGACGAGCGGGATCCACCCGCGCGCGACGACCGGCAGCGCCGACGCGTCGACCGCGACCGACACGGCGAGCGCCGACCCGGGCGGAGTGACCCACGTGCGGTCGAGACGCCCGCGGCCGGCGCGCTGGTCGGTCGTCAGCAGCAGCGACAGATGCGGCCACTCGTGCGGCGCGTCCATCACGTGCCGGACGACGTCGGCGTTGGTGGAGTCCGTGGTCTCGACGACCTGGACGCGCGGACTCACGGCGGCGGCGAGCGGAAACCCCTCGGAGATCGACATGCGCCTCACGCTACGCCCCTCGCCGGGCGCGGAACTCCACCCATTCGCGATTCCCGTGCCGAGGACCCGCGAGAGGGTGGACTGCGCAAGTGGGGGCTCCGAGGATGGACAGCGGATGCCGCAACCCCTTGTGCGAACCCTCCAACGGATCGACCGAGGCCGCCGATAGGGTGGAATCCGTGACTCAAGCGCCAGAGCAGCCCGACCTGTCGACGACCGCCGGCAAGATCGCCGACCTCCGCGCCCGCTTCCAGGAGGCCGTCCTCGATCCCGAGGAGGTCGCCAGGGAGAAGCAGCACGCGAAGGGCAAGGGCACGGCGCGGGAGCGCATCGATCAGCTCCTCGACACCGGCAGCTTCGTCGAGCTCGACGAGTACGTGCGCCACCGCACCACCGCGTTCGGCATGGACCGCTCGCGTCCGTACGGCGACTCCGTCGTCACCGGCGTCGGCACGATCCACGGCCGTACCGTCGCGGTGTACTCGCAGGACTTCTCGACCTTCGGCGGATCGCTGGGCGAGGTCGCCGGCGAGAAGATCATCAAGGTCATGGAGTTCGCGCTGCGCAGCGGCATCCCCATCGTGGGCATCCTCGACTCCGGCGGCGCGCGCATCCAGGAGGGCGTCGTCGCCCTCGGCAAGTACGGCGAGATCTTCCGCCTGAACACCCGCGCATCGGGCGTCATCCCGCAGATCTCGATCATCATGGGTCCCGCCGCGGGTGGGGCGGTGTACTCCCCCGCCCTCACCGACTTCGTAGTGATGGTCGACAAGACCAGCCAGATGTTCGTGACCGGCCCCGACGTCATCAAGACCGTGACCGGCGAGGACGTCGGCATGGAGGAGCTCGGCGGCGCGCACACGCACAACACGCGCTCGGGCGTCGCGCACTACCTCGCCGAGGACGAGGACGACGCGATCGACTACGTGCGCACGATGCTCGGGTTCCTGCCCGACAACAACATGGCGGAGCTGCCCGTCTACGAGACGGGCTTCGAGTTCGAGACGACGGATGCCGACCGCGCATTGAACGCGATCATCCCCGACTCGCCCAACCAGCCGTACGACATCCACCAGGTGATCCGCGGCATCGTCGACGCCGAGGAGTTCCTCGAGGTGCAGCCGCTGTTCGCGCCGAACATCGTCATCGGCTTCGGCCGCGTCGAGGGGCGCTCGGTGGGCATCATCGCGAACCAGCCTTCGCAGATGGCCGGCACCCTGAACATCGAGGCCGGCGAGAAAGCCAGCCGCTTCGTCCGTTTCTGCGACGCGTTCTCGATTCCCATCGTGACCCTCGTCGACGTGCCCGGCTACCTCCCCGGCACCGACCAGGAGTGGACCGGCGTCATCCGCCGCGGCGCGAAGCTGCTGTACGCCTACGCCGAGGCGACCGTGCCCCTGGTCACCGTCATCCTGCGCAAGGCGTACGGCGGCGCCTACATCGTGATGGGGTCGAAGCAGCTCGGCGCCGACGTCAACCTCGCGTGGCCGACGGCGGAGATCGCGGTGATGGGCGGCCAGGGCGCCGTCAACATCCTCTACCGGGGCGAGATCAAGCGCGCGGAGGAGGCCGGCGAAGACGTGGCGGCCGTCCGCACGCGCCTGGCGAACGAGTACACGTACAACGTCGCGTCGCCGTTCCTCGCGGCCGAGCGCGGCGAGCTCGACGGCATCATCGAGCCGGCGGCCACCCGCGTGTCGATCGCCAAGGCCCTGCGGGCCCTCCGCGGCAAGCGCGCCAGCCTGCCGCCCAAGAAGCACGGGAACATCCCGCTGTGAGCATCGCCGGCGATTCGACGACGGATGCTGCGGCCCCGGCCGACAGCGTCACGATCGAGGTGCGTCGCGGCGCACCGACCGAGGACGAGCTCGCCGCGCTCATCGCCGTCGTGAGCGAGGCATACACCGGCGAGGCGGCGGAGGCCGTGGCGGACGATCGCGACCGCCGCAGCGGGTGGGAGCTCTCGCAGCGCTCCCTCCGCCGGCCGCTCGACCGCGATCTCGGCTGGGGACGATTCGGCTGAGCCCGCGCGCAGAGCACGTGTCAGCCGAATTCGCGGTTTGTCCCCCGAAATACCTACAGACACACCCCCTGCGACCCCGAGATACTTGATCCGCTGGAACGCTTCTGCGTTCGGTCGATCCGACACCGCTCTGCGGTGGCCCCGGATCCGGCCAGGCGGACGGTTTTCGGGTAACCGTCCGCGCAGGCGAGGGGCGGGCGGCTTCGCCGCCCCTCGCCTCCTTCGGCTCCCGCTCTCCGCCAGGAATCCCCTCCCCCTTTCCGGCGGGGAGCGAGTCTGCCCTCGAACGGGCGCGACTCCGTCGTTCCGTGAAGCGACAGGACGCGGCATCCGTCTCGATTCAGACGTGGGCGTCAGACGCGACCCGGGTGCGGGATCTCGCGCCAGAGGTCGACGGAGTCCTCGTCGCTGGGGCCGCCCATCGAGGGCGAGCGCCCGACGACGGTGACCGCCACGCGCTCGTCGGGCGACGTGCGGATGTAGAGGCGGTCCGAGCTCGCCGAGCGCAGCGCCTCGGCCAGCTGGGCGCGGATGATGCCGAGGGTCTCGTCGTCGACGTCGTCGAGCCCGCCCTCGTCGAGGACGGTGACGTTCGCGCCGCGGCGCCGCGCCCGCTCGAGCTCGGCGCGCACCTCGTCGTCGAGCAGTCGGGGGCCCCGCATCTCGTCGCGCAGCCGGCCCTCCGCGATGCGCGCCTCGAGCCGATCGGCGTCGGTGAGCACGCCCGCGTGAGCGACCGTGCGTGTGAGCACCGGCCCCGCCACGGCGAGCGCCCGCTGCACCTGCACGCGCCGCTCGCGCTGACGGACGACCTGCGACGTCTGCCAGCCGGTGGCGGCGCGCTGCAGACGCGTGAGGCGCGATGTGTCGCGCGCGGCACGGTCCATGGAGAACACGAGCAGCTGGGCGCACGTCACCCACACGATGGAGCCGACGAGCCCGAGGGCGAGGGCGTTGACCGGGCCCATCCAGAGGAACGAGGCGATCGTGAGCAGGACGATCCCCGCCCAGGCCGTCCAGGGTCGGCGCCGGACCATCACGATGGTCATGAGTGCGCCGATGCCGCCCAGGTACCAGGTGGCGAACGGAGCCTGCCGCGAGGTCTCGCCCACCGCGATCGAGATCGCGCTGGGCACGATGGCGGCGCACGCGAGCGCGAGGATCTGGGCGACGACGGGCAGCGGGAGCGGACCGCGGATGCCGTCGGTCTGGGCCTCGCCGGCGTCGTGCGGCGCCGCCTGGGCGGGCAGTGTCGTCGGGAACGGGGCGGCCGCGGGGTGCGCGGGCGAGCGCACGGACGCCGGCTCCCAGAAGATGCAGAGCCACGTCGTCGCGAGGTAGAACGCGAGCGTGACCACCACGACGAGCGGCTGGGGCACGGAGGCCGTCCACCACAGTCCGCGCGCGGCGAGGTACGCGGTGAAGGCCACCGCCAGCACGACCAGCACGTTCTTGACGCTGATCATGCGGGACTCTCCTGCCAGGTGAGGCGCACGACGGTGCCGTGCGGGCCGGTCTCGAGGTCGGAATGGCCGCCGACCGCGGCGACGCGCGCCACGATCGAGGCGCGGATCCCGAGGCGGTCGTCGGGCACGGCGTCCAGGTCGAACCCCTCGCCCGCGTCGTGCACCTCGACCCGCACGCGGCCTCCCGCCGCCATGACGGCGACGCCGAGCCCCGCGCCGCCCGCGTGCTGCAGGGCGTTCGCCACGGCCTGCGTCGCGGCGAGCGTGAGAGCGCGCGCGACGCGTCCGGGGATCGTCGGCGCGGACGCCTCGATTTCGCGCTGCACGTCGACGTCGACGCCCAGCTCGCTCGCGGCGGCGCCGATCTCGGCGGCGAGCGCCGCGGCATCCCACGGCTCGTCGGTGCCCTCGTGCGCGTCCTGCTCGGTGTTGGCGAGGCGGGTGAGCGCCTCTCGCGCCATCGTCGCGGCCAGCGTGCGCTCGCGCGGCGTGCTCGCGCGCTCGGCCGCGATGAGGGCGGCCAGCACGCTGTCGTGCATGAGCGCCGCGACGGCGACGCGCTCCTGCTCCGCAGCATCCGCCGCCGCCGCCTGGGCGTACGACGACACGGCACGTGCGCGCGTCTCGTCGACGTTCACGGCGACCGAGCGGAAGAGCCAGCCGAGGGTGAGGATGACGCCGCCGAGGATGAGCGCGAACGACACGTCGAGCCCGACGGCGGGGAGGAAGTCCGGGTTGAATCCGACCTGGATCATGCGCACGACGCCGAACAGGAGGGGCGCGAGGATCGTCCAGCCGATCTGGAGCGGGAACGGGAAGGCGAGGACCGCGGCGAGCGTGGCGAGGTTCACCAGGTACCAGATCCACGGCTCGTCGAGGGTCGTCGGGACGATGCCGGCGGTCGCGATCGGCCATGCGACGAGCGCGAGCACGTACACGAGCGCGAACGCGCCGGCGGCGACCCGCACGGCGCGTCCGATCACGCAGGCGAGGATCATGACGGCGAGCGAGCCGAAGACGGAGATCATCAGGACCTCGTGCCAGACCGGCCGCTCGTCGGTCGATCCCAGCGCCGTGAGGAACGCCTGCACGCCGAGGATGAGCGAGCCGAAGCCGCCGGCCACGAGCGAGATGATCCTCTCGACGCGGGACCGCGTGAACGACCCGATCCCCGCCGTCGTCTGCGGCGAGTGCGGGATCTGCCCCCACGCCGTGTCGAGCACGCCGGTCTGCGTGTCAGCGGCCACGCGTCATGTCCCCCGGATCTGCAGAGGGCTCGACGAGGATCCCGTCCTCGACGGCCCGGTGCAGCAGATCGATCTTCGTCGGCGCGGGTCGCCCGACCTCGACGTACTTGACGCGGATGCGGGTGATGTTCTCCTTCGCCGTGGAGTACGCGACTCCGAGGCGATCGGCGACCACCTTGAGGGGCAGCCCTGCGGCGTACAGGCGCAGCACGTCGCGCTCCCGCGCCGACAGCTGCGCGTCGGCGAAGGCGCGGTCGCCTTCGACGGCGCTGGCCCACTCGACGTTGTTGAGCGGCTCGCCCCGTGCGACCGTGCGCACGGCGGCGATCACGTCGCCGATGGGCGAGGACTTGCTGACGACCCCGGCGGCACCCGCGGCGAGGGCCTCGCGCACGGCGGCAGGCCGGTCGGCGACGCTGTGGATGATGACGCTGGACCCGTCGAGCACGAGGCGCCGCACGTTCTCGGTGACGGTGGTGCCGTCGCCGAGGGTCAGGTCGAGCACGACCACGTCGGCGGGCGCCTGACGCGAGAAGGCGCGCCAGTCGACGTACTCGGTGACGGTGCTGCCCGAGAACGCGACGCTCATCGCGTCGGCGCGGGCGCACGCGGCCTCGAGGCCGAGCCGGACCGACTCGTGATCGTCGATGAGGGCCACCCGCGTCATTCCGCCAGCCTAGCGACGAGTGTCACCCGCGGGTGAGAACCGCCACGGCTTCGACGTGATGCGAATTCGGAAAAAGGTCCAGGCCATCGACACTTGCGAGCTCGTACCCGCCCGCGCGGAAGGTCGCGACGTCGCGCGCCAGTGCGACGGGGTCGCAGGCCACGTAGACGACGGTCGAGGGCGCGAGCGAGGTGAGGTGGTCCACCACCTCGCGGCCGGCTCCCGAGCGCGGCGGGTCGAGCAGCACCACTCCCCGCGACAGCCGCTCGCGTTCGGGGACGGATGCCTCGGCCGCGAGCCGCGCGAGCCATCGGTCGACCCGCGCGGTCTCGGCGCGCGCGCCGACCCAGTCGGCGAGGTTCTCGCCGGCGTGCTCGGTGGCGCGCGCATCGGACTCGACGCTCGTCACGCGCGTCGAGGCGCCGCCGAGGTCGCCGAGCGTCGCGGCGAAGAGCCCGACGCCGCCGTAGAGGTCGAGGTGCCACGCGTCGGGGTCCACCGCGGGGGCGTCGCCGGGAAGCGCGCCCAGGGCGGCGGCGACAGTCGTCGTGAGGGTGTGCGCCGCCAGACGGTGGACCTGCCAGAACCCGCCGGCGTCGACGCGGAAGTCGCGGCCGCCGACGCGCTCGAGGACGACCTCGGGAGCCGGCGCTCGGCGGGACTTGGCGGAGGCCGGCCGTGCGCCGCGGCGTCGGGACGCAGCATCCCGTTTCGCGTCCGGACGCGGCAGCACGCGCACGCGGCCGTCGGCGGGCTGCACCAGGTCGACGCGGCCGGGCTCGCCGCCGTGCAGAGCGAGCGCCGCGCGCTCGACCGCGGGGGTGGCGAGCGGCAGATCCTCGAGCGGCACCACACGGTGGCTGCGCGCGGCGTACTGGCCGACGTTGCCGTCCGCGTCGACGTGCAGGCTCACGCGGGTGCGCCATCCGGTTCCGTCGACGGACTCGCCGTCGGGTTCGTCGCCCTCCGCTGCGGGCAGCGGCGCAACGCCGCTCATCGTCGCGGCGGGCTCGGCGATGCCGCCGAACCGCTGCAAGGCGTCGAGCAGCACCTCCCGCTTGAGCGCGCGCTGGTGATCGAGCGCGATGTGGCCGAAGTCGGCGCCTCCGGGGCGCTGCTCGGGCGGCACATCGACGTCGGCCTGCCGCCACACGTGCAGCTGCCGGTGCGGCGAGGCATCGAGCACCTCGAGGGTCTCGCCCCGCCAGAACGACTTCTTCGCGGTGTCGGTGAGCCGCACGCGCACGCGCTCCCCGGGGATCGCGTCGGGCACGAACACGACGCGCCCCTCGTGCCGGGCGACGAACACGCCGCCGTGGGCGACGCCCGTGATGTCGAGGTCGAGGAGGTCGCCGGTTTCGCTCACCCGACGAGCCTACGTCCGCCGCGTACTGTGAGGGGATGCGCGTCTGCCTCGCCTCGACCTCGCCCGCCCGGCTCATGCTGCTCGGGCAGTTCGGCATCCGTCCGCTCACCGTCGCCCCCGACGTGGACGAGGAGGCCGTCATCGCCGCGGTGGAGGCCGCGGAGGACCGCACGCTCGCGCCGGACGAGCACGTCCTCCTGCTGGCACGACGCAAGGCGGCTGACGTGGCCGCACGACTGCGCGACGACATCCCCGACTTCGACGGCATCGTCATCGGCGGCGACTCGATGTTCGAGCTCGACGGCGAGGTGCTCGGCAAGCCCTACACGCCCGAGAACGCCGCCGCCCGCTGGCGCGAGATGCGCGGGCGCACCGGAGTCCTGCACTCCGGCCACGCTGTGGTGCGCATCGAGCCGGGCGAACCCCCGCGCGAGGTGCACGCGACGGCTGCGGCATCCGTCTCCTTCGTCGCGGACGTGACGGATGCCGAGATCGACGCCTACGTCGCGACCGGCGAACCCCTGCACGTGGCGGGCGCGTTCACGGTCGACAGCCTCGGCGGCGCGTTCATCGAGCGCGTGGACGGCGATCCCTCGACGGTGGTCGGCATGTCGGTGTCGGCGCTGCGCCGGCTCGTGCGCGAGGTCGGGGTCGAGTGGACGTCGCTGTGGAACACGTCCGACCCGTCCCTGGGTGCCATGGACATCGACGTGCCGTGAGCGGGAAGCGGTGCACATTCGGCGCGCTGTCGTTCGCGGAAAACCGGGCGCAATGAGGGCGTTCCCTTTGTAGTAGGAAGCCCACGTTTCTCGCCGGTTCTTGTACGAACCGCTCAAAAGCCCTCGGGATGCCGTCGGTAGGCTGGCATCCATGCCTCAGATCGCCAAGGTTCTCGTTGCCAACCGCGGCGAGATCGCCGTTCGCGTCATCCGCGCCGCCCGCGACGCCGGGAAGGGGTCGGTCGCCGTCTACGCCGACCAGGACCGCGACGCCATGCACGCCCGCCTCGCCGACGAGGCGTACGCGCTCGAGGGCGCGACGAGCGCCGAGACGTATCTGTCGATCGACAAGATCCTCTCCGTCGCGCGCCGCTCCGGCGCCGACGCGGTGCACCCCGGCTACGGCTTCCTCGCCGAGAACGCCGACTTCGCCCGCGCCGTGATCGCCGCGGGCCTGGTCTGGATCGGCCCGTCACCTGAGGCGATCGAGGCTCTCGGCGACAAGGTGACCGCCCGCGCCGTGGCGGAGAAGGTGGGCGCACCGCTCGCCCCCGGCACCCCCGGCCCCGTGGCCGGCGCCGAGGAGGTCGTCGCGTTCGCCGAAGAGGTCGGCCTGCCGATCGCGATCAAGGCCGCGTACGGCGGCGGCGGCCGCGGCCTCAAGGTCGCGCGCACCCTCGATGAGGTGCCCGAGCTGTTCGAGTCGGCGACCCGCGAGGCGATCACCGCCTTCGGGCGCGGTGAGTGCTTCGTCGAGAAGTACCTCGACAAGCCGCGTCACGTCGAGACGCAGTGCCTCGCGGATGCCGCGGGCAACGTCGTCGTCGTCTCGACGCGCGACTGCTCGCTGCAGCGCCGCCACCAGAAGCTCGTGGAAGAGGCTCCGGCACCGTTCCTCAGCGACGAGCAGAACAAGATCCTCTACGACGCCTCGAAGGCCATCCTCAAGGAGGTCGGCTACGTCGGCGCGGGCACGTGCGAGTTCCTGATCGGGGCCGACGGCACGATCTCGTTCCTCGAGGTGAACACGCGCCTCCAGGTCGAGCACCCGGTCTCGGAGGAGGTCACCGGCATCGACCTCGTGCGCGAGCAGTTCCGCCTCGCCGAGGGCGAAGAGCTGGGCTACGCCGACCCGAAGCCCGAGGGCCACTCGATCGAGTTCCGCATCAACGGCGAGGACCCGGGTCGCGGATTCCTCCCCCAGCCGGGCCCCATCCACGTGTTCAAGACGTTCGGCGGCCCCGGCATCCGTCTCGACTCCGGCGTCACCGCCGGCGACAGCGTGTCGGGCGCGTTCGACTCGTTGCTCGCGAAGATCATCGTCACGGGGCGCGACCGCGCCGAGGCGCTCGAGCGCTCGCGCCGTGCGCTCGACGAGTTCGAGGTGTCGGGCCTGCCCACGGTGCTGCCCTTCCACCGCGCCGTCGTGCGCGACCCCGCGTTCACCGCCGAGGACGGCCGCTTCGGCGTCTACACGCGGTGGATCGAGACCGAGTTCGTGAACGACATCGCTCCGTGGGACGGCGAGCTCAGCGAGCCGACCCCGTCCGAGGCGCGCCACACGGTCGTCGTCGAGGTCGCCGGCCGCCGCCTCGAGGTGAGCCTTCCCGACCGCGTCGTGGCGCCGGTCGGCGTGGCCGGACGTCCGGCGGCCGTGCCGCCGTCGCGGCGCTCGCACTCCCCCTCGGTCGTCGCGGGCGCCTCGGGCGACGCGGTGAAGTCGCCGATGCAGGCCACCGTCGTGAAGGTCGCCGTCGAGGAGGGCCAGCAGGTCGTCAAGGGCGACCTCGTGATCGTCCTCGAGGCGATGAAGATGGAGCAGCCCATCCAGGCCCACAAGGACGGCGTCATCGGCGCGATCAACGCCGACCCCGGCGCGACGGTGTCGGCCGGGCACCAGCTGCTCACCATCTCCTGACGGGTCCTCGACGCGGCGCCGCACGCGCGGCAGGATAGCCGGATGGATGCCACTTCCGCCGGTCCGCCGGAGGTCTCGGCGCTCGCGATCAACGTCGTGATCCCACCGGAGCTCCGCTGGACCGACGTGCGCCGCGGCGAGGAGTTCGAGCTGCAGAGCCTCACCGTGCGCCTGCTGCCCGACCACTCGGTCGCGGTCAAGGCCTATGGTCGCCCGGTCGCCGGGGGCCGCGGGGCGTACGTCTCGTTCGCGATGCCCGACCGGCCCGAGCTGCGGGCTCTGGTGGACGCCGCGGCGAACCGCGCCGCCGACCTCTGGGCCACCAACACCGGCCTCGGCTGAGTCGCGGCCTGGCCGATCACAGGCGCCGCAGCACCCCGTTGGCACTCGTTCAACAGGTCAACCGGGCTTCGGCATGAGCCGTCTCGCATCCCGGATCCTGCGCAACGCCGGTTGACCTGTTGAAGGACAGAGCGACGGATGCCGCGTTCCCCAGAGCGCTGCTCGACCGAAGGTGGCGATCGTGGTCGCTGCCCACAGCGTGAGACGGCCACGACCGCCACATCTGCGCCGGAGGCCGGACGCAAGGTGGCGGCTGTGGTCGCGACACCCCGGCGAGGCGGCATCTCCTGCCACCTCCGGCAGCAGGGCAAGGCGAAGGCAAGATCGCCGGCAGAGCAGGCAATGCCGGAACCGCGCCGATGTGAACGGATGCTGCGGGCCGCAGCATCCGTTCACGTCACGTGATCTGAACGCGGGGTCAGCCGCCGTAGACGTTGTGGTCCACGACGTGCATGGCGCGGGCGGCATCCGTGATGCTGCCCGACAGCGACGGGTACACAGCGAAGACGCGCGAGACCTGGTCGACCGTGAGACGGCGTTCGACCGCGATCGCGATCGGGTAGATGAGCTCGGAGGCGCGGGGGCCGACGATGACGCCGCCGATGACGGTGCCGCTGCCCTCGCGGGCGATGATCTTGACGAAGCCGTCCTTGATGCCCATCATCTTCGCGCGCGGGTTGGCCGCGAGCGGCAGCTTGTGCACGACGCCGTTGATGTGGCCGTCCTCGATGTCGTTCTCCTGCCAGCCGACGGTGGCGATCTCGGGCGCGGTGAAGATGTTCGAGGTGATGCGGCGGCGCTCCAGGGGGATCACGACGTCGCCGAGCGCGTGGAAGACGGCGGTGCGGCCCTGCATCGAGGCGACCGAGGCGAGGGGCACGAACGTCGTGCAGTCGCCCGCGGCGTAGATGTTGGGCACGGATGTGCGCGCGACGCGGTTGACCTGGATGTGGCCCGACTCGGTCATCTGGACGCCGGCCTCTTCCAGGCCGATGCCCTTCGTGTTCGGGATCGAGCCCACCGCCATGAGGCAGTGGCTCCCCTCGACGGTGCGGCCGTCCGACAGGGTCACGACGACGCCGTCGCCGGTGTTCTCGACCTTGTCTGCCCGCGACTTCGACAGCAGCTTCATCCCGCCGCGCTTGAAGACGCGCTCGAGGACGGCCGCGGCGTCCTTGTCCTCGCCGGGGAGCACCTGGTCGCGGCTCGACACGAGCGTGACCTTCGCTCCGAGGTTCATGTACGCACCGGCGAACTCCGCACCGGTGACGCCCGAGCCGACCACGATCAGGTGCTCGGGGAGCGCCGACATGCTGTACAGCTGCGTCCAGGTGAGGATCCGCTCCCCGTCGGGCTTGGCGCTGGCGAGCTCGCGCGGCGATGCGCCGACCGAGACGACGAGCGTGTCCGCCTCGATGCGGTCGAAGTCGGTGCCGCCGGGGCCGGTCGACACCACGACGGCGTTGTCGCTCTCGAGGCGCCCGTGCCCGGAGATGATGCGCACGCCCGCCTCGGCGAGCGCCGCGCGCATGTCGTCGGACTGCTGACGGGCGAGGGTCAGCAGGCGCTTGTTGACCGCTGTGAGGTTGATGGCGATCTCGGGCTTGAGCGGCTTGCCGTCCTTGCCCTTGGCGAACAGCTGCACGCCGAGGTCGCCGGCGCCGGCGATCGCGACGGCGGCGTCGGCCGTCGCGATGAGCGACTTCGATGGGACGACGTCGGTGATGACGGCCGAGCCGCCGATGCCGGCCCGCTCGACCACCGTCACCTCGGCTCCGAGCTGGGCGGCGGCCAGCGCCGCTTCGTAGCCTCCGGGTCCGCCGCCGAGGATGGCGACGCTCTGGGTGGTCTCGAAGCTGATCGACATGAATTCCATTCTCCCCTGCCGGGCGACCCGGGCACGACACCGCGACACTCCCGGATGCGCGCGGACGCGGCTTCGCTGGCTCTCGTGGCCGACGGTTCCTAAAGTGGTCACATGTCAGACACCACCGGCAATCCTCTCGACGACCCCACGGCCGACCCGTTCGCGGTGGCCGCCGCCGCCGCGGAGGACATCGCCCGCATCACCGGCGTGGAGCGTCACGACATCGCGCTCACGCTGGGCAGCGGCTGGGGCAAGGCGGCGGAACTCCTCGGAGAGACGACCTCGACGTTTCCCGCGACCCAGGTGACCGGCTTCAGCGCCCCGGCCCTCACCGGCCATGTGGGAACGCTCCGAAGTGTCGTCACGCCGAAGGGCCGCCGCGTGCTGGTGATCGGCGCGCGCACCCACTACTACGAGGGCTACGGCGTGCGCCGGGTCGTCCACAGCGTCCGCACCGCGGCTGCCGCGGGCGTGCGCACGATGGTGCTCACGAACGGCGCCGGTGGCATCAAGCACACCTGGAGCCCCGGCCGCCCGGTGCTGATCAGCGACCACATCAACCTCACCGGCGACACGCCGCTCGAGGGCGCGACCTTCATCGATCTCACCGATCTCTACTCGCTGCGGCTCAGGGACCTCGCCCGCTCGATCGAACCGAGCCTCGACGAGGGCGTGTACACCCAGTTCCGCGGGCCGCAGTACGAGACCCCGGCAGAGGTCCAGATGGTCAAGGCCTTCGGCGGCCACATCGTGGGCATGTCCACGGCGCTCGAGGCGATCGCCGCGCGCCAGGCCGGCATGGAGATCCTCGGCTTCTCGCTCATCACCAACATGGCCGCGGGCATCCAGAAGCACCCGCTCAGCCACCAGGAGGTGCTCGACGCCGGCCGCGAGGCCGAGCCGGTCATCTCGTCGCTTCTGGCCCGTGTGATCGGGGCGCTGTGAACGGCGGGGAGGTGCAGGAGCCCGCGCCCGACGCGGTGCCGACGGGCACGGATGCTGCCGCCGACGTCCTCGCGCGCGCACACTCGTGGCTCGCACAGGACCCGGACGGTGAGACCCGCGCGGAGCTTCGGGCGCTGATCGGGGCCGCGGAGTCAGGGAACCCCGCGGCGCTCGAAGACCTCCGGGACCGCTTCTCGGCACGCCTGGCGTTCGGAACCGCCGGACTGCGCGGCGCCCTCGGCGCGGGCAGCAACCGCATGAACCGGGTGCTGGTCGCGCAGGCCGCCGCGGGACTCGCGGCGTACGTGCGCGAGCAGGCCGGCCTCCCGCCGGTCGGCGTCGAGGCCGTGTCGGACGCGCACGAGCAGGACACGGATCCTGCCACCGCCGCCCGCGAGAGCTCTGCGGACGATGAGGTCGTGGTCGCGCCTGCGGAATCCAGTGACCAGACCGCGGACGAGGCGGCGACGGATGAGGCGACCGCGGGCGGGGAGCCCGAGGATGCCGATGCGGGTGCCGCCGCCGATGCGGGTGCCGCCGCCGATGCGGCTGCTGCCGCCGATGCGGGTGCTGCCGCCGACGCGGACGCCGGCGAACCCGCGGACACCGCGCAGGACGATGGCGGCGCAGCATCCGTTCCGGAAGGGCTCGTGGAGCCGTCGGCGCCGGAGCTGACCGAGGCGCCCTCGCCCGACGCGCTCGAGGCCGAGGGGCCGGAGGTCCCCGGCATCCTCGACGACGCGCCGATCGTGGTGATCGGCTACGACGGACGCCGCAACTCCGACGTGTTCGCGCGCGACTCCGCCGAGATCTTCGCGGGCGCGGGGCTGCGCGCGATCCTGATGCCGCGGCTGCTGCCGACCCCGGTGCTCGCCTTCGCGGTGCGCCACTTCGGCGCCGCCGCCGGCGTCATGGTCACGGCGAGCCACAACCCGCCCGACGACAACGGCTACAAGGTGTACCTCGGAGGGGCCGACGACGGCTCGCAGATCGTGTCGCCCGCCGACGCCGAGATCGCGGCCCACATCGAGCGCGTGGCCGAGGCCGGCGACATCAGCACGGTTCCCCGCTCGCTCGGGTTCGAGCTCGCGACCGAGAGCGTCGTCGACGAGTACGTCGCTGCGACCGCGGCGGTCGCCCCCGCGCCCCCGGGGGCCGAGGGCCTGACGTGGGTGTACACCGCCATGCACGGCGTCGGCTGGGAGACGCTGTCGCGCATCCTCGAGACGGCCGGCTACCCCGCGCCCGTCCCGGTGTCGGCGCAGCTCGAGCCCGACGGCGCCTTCCCGACGGTGGCCTTCCCGAATCCCGAGGAGCCGGGCGCGATGGACCTCGCGTTCGAGGCCGCGCGCGAGGCCGGTGCCGAGCTCGTCATCGCGAACGACCCCGACGCCGACCGCCTCGCCGTCGCGCTTCCGGACGATTCGGCCGAGGGCGGCTGGCGGCGCCTCACCGGGAACGAGATCGGCCTGCTGCTCGGGTGGCGCGCCGGGCGCCTCGCGATCGCCGACGGCCCTGCCGAGGGGGCCTCGCTCGCGTGCTCGCTGGTGTCGTCGCCCGGGCTGCAGACAGTCGCCGAGCACTACGGTCTCGACTTCCACGCGACGCTCACGGGTTTCAAGTGGATCTCGCGAGCGCCGGGCATCGTCTTCGGCTTCGAGGAGGCCCTGGGCTATCTGGTGAACCCCGGCACGGTGCGCGACAAGGACGGCGTCTCGGCCGCCATCGCGATCCTCGGCATGGTGACCGAGGCCCGCGGCCGCGGCGCGAGCCTCGCCGATCTGCTGACGGAGTTCGACGAGCAGTTCGGCGCGTTCGCGAGCGACCAGGTGTCGATCCGCGTCGAGGACGTGTCGCAGATCGCGCGGATCATGGCGGCGCTCCGGGAGCGGCATCCGTCGTCCATCGGAGATGTCGCGGTCGAGCGCATCGACGACCTGCTCGAGGGCGTCGACGACCTGCCGCCCGGTGACGTCCTGCGCCTGTGGCTCGCCGACGGCTCGCGCGTCATCGTGCGCCCGAGCGGCACCGAACCGAAGCTCAAGCTGTACCTCGACGTGCGCGGCGAGTCGCGCGACGACGCCTCGGCGCGCATCGCGGCCCTCGCCGACGGGGCCCGGGCGCTGCTCGCCGAGTACGGCGGCTGACCCCCGTCGCTGTGCGGCCGGCGCGCGTCGAGGGGATGCGCGTCCCGCCGTAGGCTCGGACCATGCTGCTCACCTCGCCTGTCACCCTCGAGAACGCGTATGTGCGCCTCGAACCCCTCACGGTCGAGCACGAGGCGGATCTCGCGGCCGCGGCGGCGGGCCTCGAGCACACCTGGTACACGTCGGTGCCGCGCCCCGAGGGCATCGCGGCCGACATCGCACAGCGGCTGAAGTGGCGCGACGAGGGGCACATGAACCCGTGGGCGGTGCGCCGGCTCGACACCGGCAGGGTCGTGGGCGAGACGACGTTCTGCAACATCGACCAGCCCAACCGTCACGTCGAGATCGGGCACACCTGGATCGCGCTCGAGGCGCAGCGCACCGCCGTGAACACCGCGTCGAAGCTGCTGCTGCTCGCCCACGCGTTCGAGTCGTGCGACGCCATCGCGGTCGAGTTCCGCACGCACTGGCACAACCGCCAGTCCCGCGCCGCGATCGCCCGCCTCGGCGCCAAGCAGGACGGCGTGCTGCGCAACCACCGCCTCGGGCCCGACGGGACCCTCCGCGACACCGTGGTCTTCTCGATCCTCCCAGCCGAATGGCCCGCCGTGCGCCTCGACCTGACAGAGCGTCTCGCCCGCGGCTGACGCGGGTGCGCAGCATCCGTCTCCCGCCCGGCGTCGTTTGGGGCGCGCCGCGTGCAGCTGGGGCGCAGCGTGTTCGCCCCAATCGTTCCTCATGCGCCCCAAACCCGTGATGCGCGGGACGGAGTCTGCCACCCCGAGGCCCCGTCACAGCGACCAGGGTTTCGGTGTCCGATCCCGGCCCTCGGGGTTTGGGGCGCGGCCCGTGCAACTGGGGCGCACCGCGAACGCCCCGAACGGTCGCTGCGCGCCCCGAACCCGACAGAGCGCGGGAGACGGATGCTGCGAGCACAGGCGGCCCCTCCTCCACAGGGTGGTCTTGTCCACACCTTCCGGTTCGAGCGCCACGCCCACGGTCGAATCGTCGGAGACTCGCCGCCATGGCCACCCTCACACTTCTCAGGCGGGACGAGCTTCTCGACGGAACGACACCCCGCCGGCTCACCGCAGCGGTCACCGCCGGTGAACTCATGCGACTGCGCGTCGGCGTCTACGTGGAAACGGCGGCGTGGAACGCCGCCAAGCCGGAGGCTCGCGTCATCGCCCGTGCCCACGCCCTCGCGCTCAGCTCCCCCACGCAGCCCGTGGTCTCCCACGAAACGGCGGCCGCTGCGCACGGGCTTCCGCTCTATCGCGCGGATCGAAACCGGGTGCACATCATCGCGCCAGAAGCTCGGCCCGGTGCTGCCGCCGGTGTGATCCGCCACCGTGGTGACCTCACGGACGGCGAGGTCGTCGAGATCGACGGACTGCAGGTCACCTCGCTCACGCGCACTGTCGCAGACGTCGCCCGAACCGCCTCCTTCGAGCAGGCTGTCACTGTCGCCGACGCCGCGCTCCGCCAGCAGTTCGTCACCGCCCCGGACGAGTACGACTTCGACGGTGCGGCGCGGTTCCGGCAGGAGGTGCTCGTGATCGCGAGCCGATCAGCTCATGGCCTCACGCGCGCTCGTCGCGTCGTCGAATTCGCCGACGGGCGCGCACAACTGCCGGGCGAGAGCATCAGCCGCATCCGGCTCCGCGGGATCGGCTTCCGTGTCATCGAGCTGCAGGTTGCGGTGCCCGGGCGAGGCATCCATCCGTACTACGTCGACTTCGGTCTGGACGAGGCCAACGCCTTCGGCGAGTTCGACGGAGCGATCAAGTACGTCGACGGGAAGATTCTCGACGGCCGCACGTCGTCGCAGGTCTTCGACGAGGAGAAGCAGCGGGAGGACTGGATCCGCGGGACCACTCAGCGCCACTACGCGCGGTGGGGGTGGCCGCACATCGCGACGGCCGCCGACCTGCGAACGCGGCTCGAAGCCTTCAGTATCCGTCCGCCGCGCTGACGTTGTCCCCCAGGTTTGGGGCACGTGCCGTACGGTTGGGGCGCGCGGCGGGCGCCCCAACCGTTCGTCACGCGCCCCAGACCCGGCAGAGAAGCTGGAGACGAGCCGACGGATGCTGCGGGCTCAGCCGTCGATCACGGCGACGAGCTCGTCGAGGAAGGCGTTGAAGTCGATGCCGCGGCGGACGATGCGCTGCACGCTGTCGCGCTCGCTGAACACCTCGACGAACTGCTCGAACACGGTCTGGAAGGCCTCGCGGTCGCTCTCGGAGAACGCGACCAGCGCCACGACCTGCACGCGGCCGTCGCCCCAGGGGATCGACGGCTCGGCGATCCCGATCGCGATCGCGGTGCGGGATGCCGTCATCTCGAGCGCGTGCGGCACCGCCAGCGCGTCGGTGAACGCCGTCGACGACAGGCGCTCGCGCTCGATCGTGCGCTCGACGTACTCGGCGTCGATGACGCCGCGGGCCTGCAGCAGGGCGCCCAGCGCGCGGATCACGCCCTCTTCGCCGGCAGCCTCGTCGAGGCCGCGGAGGAAGGCGGACGGCTCGAAGTAGCGCTCGAGCTCGGCGCGCAGCCGCGCGAGGCGGCGCGAGCGCCGGATGCGGCCCGCCGCGGCCTGCACGCGCTCGACATCGGAGTCGGTGAGGAACGGCTGGATGCGCACGATCCGGTCGTTCGTGGTGGGCGGGTCGATCGTCGTGAGGACGAGGTCCGTGTCGATCGCACCCCAGTCAGGATCGACGCGGGTCTCGACGCCCACGACCTCGATCGCCTGGCCGAGCGAGCGGTCGACGCTGGATCGCAGCAGCTCGTGCAGGTCGTAGTAGCCGGGGCACACGATGGTCGCCGTGAGGAGCTGGTCGGCGCGCCGGCTGCGTTCGAGCCGGCCGCCGACGTGCATCGCGATGTAGGCGATCTCATCGTCGGGCAGCGGGATGCCGAGCCGCTGCTGCAGACGGCTCGCGATGAACACCGCCACCTCGAAGATCATCGGGTACGTCGACTTGAGCGAGCGCGTGAGCGGGTTGCGCGACCACGCCTGCTCGCGAGCCCGGTGCAGCAGGTTCTGCACGTGAAGGGCGAGGCGCGACACGAAGTCGTCGTGCGCGATGTCGACGAGGAACTCGTCGGCGGCGGCGGTCACGACCTCGCGGACGGCGGCCTCGACCTCGGGGTCCAGCGTCGAGGGGGCGGTTCCGGATGCCGCGTCCTCGTGCCCGTCGGGGGCGACGACGCGCGTGAGCACGAGGGTCGCGAGGTGCTGCAGATCGGCGCTGCCCAGCTGCACGCCCAGATGCCGCGCGGAGAGCTCCGCGATGATCTCGGCCACCTGGGTCTGCGTGGGCCGCTCCCGCACGGCGGAGCCGCCGCCGACGGCGTCCAGCGGACGGTCGCGCGAGGTGCGGTCGGCGGCGATCGCGATGTGCATCACGACGTCGGCGATGCCGATCTCGTTGACGAACCAGCCCAATTGGCCCAGCCGCACCACGAGCTCGGTCTTGAACGGGCCGAACGCCTGGGCGCCGACCGACCCCTCGCCGAGCGTCCGCCGGAGGGCGGCGAGATCGAAGGATCCGGCATCCATCTCGTCGTGGGCGAGCTTGCTGAGGAGACGCCGCTGCGCGCCCTCGGTGCCGCGCAGCCGCGCCCGCGACGCCGACCGCTCGAGGGTGAGCTCGGTGCCGCCCAGCAGCCCGCGGACACGGGCGAGGTCGGCGTCGAGGGTGGCGGGCGAGACATGCAGCGCATCGGCGGTCTCGAACACGTCGATCCCGTCAGGGGCGTCGAGCAGCGCGCGCACCAGCGTGTGCAGCCGATCGCGGGGAGTGCCGGCGTCGCCGCCCGCCCGCAGCGCGGCCGCGGCATCCGGCCCGGCGCGGTAGCCCTGCGGGCCCGACTCGACCGCGATGCCCGGCGCCACCCGCGCATTGGCGGCGGTGACGTAGGAGCGGATGCTGCGCGGGGTCACCCCCAGCGCGTCGGCGAGAGCGGATGCCGTGACCCAGTCGCCGTCGCGCAGGAGCAGTCCGAGCACACGATCTTGCCGGGCCCGGGTCACACGCCCAGTCAACCACGCGTGCCGGTGCTCGAGGCCACGGGTCGCTTCCGCGTTTCCGCCCCTGCGGAAGAAGGAGTGGTTGTCCCCTCCCAGCGTTCTCACAAGAATGGCCGGAAGAGGAGGCGGATCGATGAGGATCCTGGTGGTCTGCGGAGCGGGTGCCTCGAGCACCTTCGTCGCTCAGCGCGTGCGTCACGCGGCCCACGCGCAGGGACTCGACTATTCCGCCTTCGCCGGCACCGAGCAGTCGCTGCCCATCGATCTCGATGCCGCCGACGTCGTGCTCGTGGGTCCGCACTTGCTCCATGCGCTGGATCGCATCGAACGGGATGCGGCCGCGCGAGGCACGACCGTGGTGCTGCTGCCGCCCGACATCTTCGGAGACCGGGACGGGACACGCACGCTCGAACTGGTCCGCGCCGCGATCGGGAGCCCCGGGGGGCCGCTCCCGGCCGCGGACGCGGCGCCTCCGCAGGACCCCGCACCGACTTCTCCTCCCCTGTCACGATCCGCCTCCGAGAGCGGCGATTCGTGACAGTCGAGCAGCCCTGAACACCGAACCAAGACCAGACAGAGAGGTCACGACATGCCACCCATCTCCCGCACCGTCCGGATCGGATCGGCGCACGGCCTGCACGCGCGTCCGGCGAAGCTGTTCGCGCAGGCCGCGAAGGATGCCGGCATCCCGATCACGATCGCGAAGGACGCGGGCGGTCCCGTCAACGCGGCCAGCATCCTCGGCGTGATCGCGCTCGGCGTCGAGCAGGGCGACTACGTGACCCTCACGGCGGACGGCGACAACGCCGAGTCGACCCTCGACACGCTCGCGGAGCTGCTCACCACCGACCACGACGCGGAGGCCTGAACATGACCGAGCTGCGAGGAGTGGGAATCGGCCTGGGTGTCGCCCAGGGACCCGTCGCGCGCATGGCCGAGCCCGCGCCGGCTCCGTCCGACGCGCCGAGCACGATCAGCGCCGACGAGGAGAAGGCGCGCGTGACGGATGCCGTCGCCGCCGTCGCCCGCGAGCTCGAGGCCCGCGGGGCGCAGGCCGGCGGCGCGGCGCAGGAGGTGCTCGAGGCGCAGGCCATGATGGCCGAGGACCCGACCCTCGCGGACGAGATCGGCGCGCGGCTCGCGCAGGGCAAGACCGGTGAGTTCGCGGTGTTCGACGCGTTCGCGTCGTTCCGCGACCAGCTCACGGCGATGGGCGGCTACCTCGGCGAGCGCGCCGCCGACCTCGACGACGTGGCACAGCGGGTGATCGCGCGCCTGCGCGGCGTGCCTGCTCCGGGCGTCCCGGACCCCGGGCATCCGTTCGTGCTCGTCGCGAAGGATCTCGCGCCGGCCGACACGGCGCTCCTCGACCTCGACAAGGTGCTCGCGCTCGTCACCACCGAGGGCGGCCCCACCTCGCACACCGCGATCCTCGCGCGGGAGAAGTCGATCGTCGCGATCGTGGGTGCGACCTCAGCCACGGGACTGCGCGACGGCGAGACGGTGATCGTGGATGCCGCCGCCGGCGTCGTGACGACGGACCCCACCGCCGACGAGCTCGAGCGGGCGCAGAACCGCGCCGACGCGCGCGCCGCTCAGGCGTCGGCGCCGATCACCGACGGAGCCCTCGCAGACGGCACCAAGGTGCCGCTGCTGGCGAACCTCGGCAACCCGGAGGGCGCCACCGACGCGGTCGCGCTGGGTGCCGAGGGCGTGGGCCTGTTCCGGACGGAGTTCCTGTTCCTGAGCTCCAACCAGGCGCCCACCGTCGAACAGCAGCGCGAGGCGTACACCAAGCTCCTCGCCGCCTTCCCGGGCAAGAAGGTCGTCGTGCGCGTCCTGGACGCCGGCGCCGACAAGCCGCTCGCGTTCCTGAACGACGCACACGAGGAGAACCCCGCGCTCGGGCTCCGGGGCATCCGCGCGCTGCGGGCGAGCGAAGACATCCTTCGCGAGCAGCTCACGGCACTCGCCGAAGCGGATGCCGCCACCAGCGCCGACCTGTGGGTCATGGCGCCGATGATCGCCACGGTCGAGGAGACGGACTACTTCACCGCCCTCGCGCGCGATTACGGCATCAAGACCGCCGGTGTCATGGTGGAGGTGCCGTCGTCGGCGCTGCTCGCCGACCGCATCCTGGTCGACGCGGACTTCGCGTCCATCGGAACCAACGACCTCACGCAGTACACGCTCGCCGCAGACCGCCTCCTCGGGTCGGTCGCGTCGTTCCAGGACCCGTGGCACCCTGCGGTGCTGCGCCTGATCCGCGAGGTCGGCGACGCCGGCGCCGCGAACGGCAAGCCGGTCGGCATCTGCGGCGAGGCGGCGGCAGATCCCCTGCTCGCCGTCGTGCTCGTGGGCCTCGGCGCCACGAGCCTGTCCATGGCGCCCACGGCCCTCGCCGACGTGCGCGCCACCCTTCTCCAGCACACCATCGCCCAGGCGCGCGACATCGCCTCGGCCGCCCTCGCCGCGAACGACGCGGCATCCGCCCGGTCCGCTGCCCAGCGAGCGGCCACCCGATAGGCCGCCCCGCGGCCCGGAACCCACACACAAGGGAGACAGTGAAATGACAACGGCGTCAGTGCCCGCATCGGGCACCAGCAGGGCACGGGTCGGAGTCCAGCGCTTCGGCACGTTCCTGTCCGGCATGATCATGCCGAACATCCCCGCGCTGATCGCGTGGGGCATCGTCACGGCGTTCTTCATCGACGTGGGGTGGACACCCAACGCCGACCTCGCGACGATCGTCTTCCCGTTCATCCACTACCTGCTGCCGATTCTGATCGCCTACACGGGCGGCAGCATCGTGTACGGCATCCGCGGTGGCGTCGTCGCATCGATCGGCGTGATGGGCGCGATCGTCGGGTCGGACCTGATCGTCGACAACTTCAACGCCGCGCTTCTCGCCGCCGACCCCGACGCCAAGACCCTCGGCTACGTGCACATGTTCATCGGCGCGATGATCATGGCGCCGCTCGCGGCCTACACGATGAAGTGGCTCGACAGCCTCTGGGAGGGCAAGATCAGGGCAGGCTTCGAGATGCTCGTCAACATGTTCTCGGCGGGCATCTGGGGCTTCGTGATGGCGGTCGTCGGGTTCTACCCGATCGCATGGCTCGTGAACGGTCTCATGGAGATCCTCGGCAACGCTGTGAACTGGCTCGTCCAGGCCAATCTCCTGCCGTTGACGAGCATCCTGATCGAGCCGGCGAAGGTGTTCTTCCTGAACAACGCGATCAACCACGGCGTCCTCACACCGCTGGGTCTGCAGGAGGTCGCCGAGGATGGCCGATCGATCCTGTTCCTGCTCGAGGCGAACCCCGGCCCCGGTGTGGGGCTGCTCCTCGCGTTCACCTTCTTCGGCATCGGCGCTGCGCGCGCGTCGGCGCCGGGCGCCGCGGTGATCCAGTTCGTCGGCGGCATCCACGAGGTGTACTTCCCGTACGCGCTCATGAAGCCGATCCTCATCCTCGCGCTCATCGCGGGCGGCATGACGGGTGTCACCACGAACATGCTTCTCAGTGGCGCGCTCGCGGGCCCTGCTGCTCCGGGAAGCATCATCGCGGTCACGGCACAGGCGGTGAATCCCTCCGCAGGTGGCGTCCCGAACCTGATGGTCGTCTACCTGTCGGTCCTGCTGTCGGCCACGGTGACGTTCCTCATCTCGTGGGTCATCCTTCGCGCGTCCCGCAAGCGGGACCTCGAGGCGATGGCGGCGACCGACGACGCTTTCGGTGCGGCCATCACGCAGACCGAGGCGGCCAAGGGCAAGTCCTCGGCGCACCTCGACGGTCTGCGCGGCGGCGCCGCCACTCAGGCGGACGGCGGCATCGCACCGGCGACCGTGACCGAGCGGGAGATCAAGAACATCGTCTTCGCGTGCGACGCGGGCATGGGTTCGTCGGCCATGGGCGCGAGCGTGCTGCGCAACAAGATCAAGAAGGCGGGCATCGAGGACGTCACGGTGACCAACAAGGCGATCGCTGCGCTCGACCCCTCCGCCGACCTGGTCATCACGCAGAACCAGCTCACCGACCGGGCGCGGGACAAGACGCCGAACTCGGTCCACGTGTCGGTCGACAACTTCATGAACTCGCCCCGCTACGACGAGGTCGTGGACCTCGTCCGCGCACAGCACGAGGATGGTGCGTAGCTGAGACCGCGGCGGGGCCGGGCGGGCGACAAGCCCCCGGTCCCACCGCTCTCGGCACGGCCGCGCCCCGCTGCTCGGAACGGGCGGCGGGCCGCGGCATCCGTATCTCCTCCGACGACAGCCGCGACGACGACACCCCCAGACGAATGACGAGAAAGGCGAGAACATGGCACGCGAGGTTCTGAGCATCGGACAGGTGCGCATCCACTCCGGCAGCGCGACACGCGACGAAGCGATGCGGGAGGCGGCCGACATCCTCCAGTCGGCGGGCGCGGTCACCGGCGCCTACTACGACGCGATGCTCCAGCGCGAGCAGACGGTGTCGACGTACATGGGCAACGAGCTGGCGATCCCCCACGGCACCAACGAGACCAAGGGCGAGATCCTCGAGTCGGCGCTGTCGGTGGTCCGCTACGACGGCGGCGTCGACTGGGACGGCAATCCGGTGAGCTTCGTCATCGGCATCGCCGGCAAGGGCGACGAGCACCTCGAGATCCTGTCGCAGATCGCGATCCTGTTCTCCGACGAGGACGACGTGGCCCGACTCAAGGAGGCCCAGACTCCGGAGGAGCTGTTCGGCCTGGTGTCGGCGGCGGGCGTGTGATGAAGGCCGTCCACTTCGGGGCCGGGAACATCGGGCGGGGGTTCGTCGGGCTGCTCCTGCACGAGGGCGGCTACCAGGTCGTCTTCTCGGACGTCGCCGCCCCGCTGGTCGACGCGATCAACCACGTCTCGCGGTACACGGTGCACGAGGTGGGCGAGGGCGGTCGCGACACCGTGGTGACCGGCTTCACGGCCATCAACAGCGCCGAGCACCCCGACAGGGTCATCGATGAGATCGCGGGTGCGAACGTCGTCACCACGGCGGTGGGTCCGACGATCCTGAAGTTCGTCGCGCCTCACATCGTGGCCGGCCTCGCGCTGCGCGACCCGTCGAGCCCGCCGCTGCAGATCATGGCGTGCGAGAACGCGATCAACGCCACCGACCTGCTCCGCGACGAGATCAAGGCGCTCGCCGGCGACGCGTGGGACGCGCTCTCGTCCCGCGCAGTTTTCGCGAACACCGCCGTCGACCGCATCGTGCCCGCGCAGCCCGAGGGGGCCGGCGTCGACGTCACGGTCGAGCCGTTCTTCGAGTGGGCGATCGAACGCACGCCGTTCGGAGACGACCCGCCCAACATCCCGGGCGCCCACTTCGTGGACGACCTGGCGCCGTACATCGAGCGCAAGCTCTTCACGGTGAACACCGGCCACGCCGCCACGGCGTACTTCGGTGCGCAGGCCGGGGTGGAGGCGATCGCCGGGGCTCTCGCAGACCCCGACATCGCCGCCCGCGTGGAGGCCGCCCTCGAGGAGACCTCGGCGCTGCTGGAGGCCAAGCACGGGCTCGACGCGGACTCGCTCGCGGCCTACCGCGCGACGATCCTGGGGCGCTTCCGCAACCGGGCCCTGCCCGACACGGTGTGGCGCGTCGGCAGGCAGCCGCTGCGCAAGCTCTCGCGCCACGAGCGGTTCGTGGGGCCGGCCGCCGAGGCGGCCGAGCGCGGGCTCGGCGTCGACGCCCTGGTCGCCGCGATGGGCGCGGCGCTCGCGTTCGACGACACCGAGGACGCCCAGTCCGTGGACCTGCAGCGGATGCTGCGGGAACAGGATGCCGCCTCGTTCACCGCGTCGGTCACGGGCCTCGAGCCGCAGCATCCGCTCTTCGCGAAGGTCGAGGCCGTCGTCGCCGCCCGTCAGGCGGAACTCGGCGGCGCGAAAGGGTAGATTCCCGCCGGGCTACGCTCGTGAGGTGACCGCACGCGACGCCGAACCCGGACCCGACGCCGACACCGCGACGGAGGCTCCGGCCGAACCGGCGGCGAAGCCTCGCCGCCGCGGGCTGCGGGTCCTGTGGTGGATCCTGGGATCGATCGGGGCGCTCATCGTGCTCGCCGTCGCCGGCATCCTCGTCTGGAGCCAGGTCGGCGTGATGGCCGCCGAGCCCGAGCCGCTCGCGGAGGTGCGGGCGAACGCCGCGATCGAGATCACCGACACCGACGCGGGCATCGTCCTGTCCCCCGCCGGCGAGTCCGCCGACGTGGGACTGGTGTACATCCCGGGAGCCAAGGTCGACCCGTGGGCGTACGCGTACAAGGCGTCGGGCCTCGTGGCCGAGGACGGCGTCACCGTCGTCATCACCAAACCGTGGCTCAACCTCGCGTTCTTCGACGTGCGGCCGCTTTCGGCCTTCACGGGTCTCGCACCCGAGGTCGACACGTGGCTGGTCGGCGGGCACTCGCTCGGCGGTGTGCGGGCCTGCCAGCTGGCGACGGATGCCGACGGCCTGGCGCTGTTCGGCTCGTACTGCTCGAACGACCTCTCCGAGTCGGGCCTGCCGGTGATCAGCGTCGCGGGCAGCGAGGACGGACTCTCGACGCCGCAGAAGATCGCGGACGCACGGCACCTCCTCCCCGAGGATGCCGAGATGCATGAGATCGACGGCGCGAGCCACTCCTCGTTCGGCGATTACGGCCTCCAGGCGGGCGACAACACGCCCACGATCTCCGACGAGGACATGCGAGACCGGCTCACCGACCTCGTCGGGGCCTTCGCCCTGGCGCAGGGCTGAGCGCGTGGCGCTCACGCTCGTCCTCGCGGCGATCGCCGCCTTCGTCGCGGCGGTGATCCAGCGCATCACCGGGCTCGGGTTCGTGCTGGTGCTCGTGGGGCCGATCGTCGTGCTGTACGGCCCGGTCGAAGGGGTCACGATCGCCGTGCTGCTGGCGCTCGTGGCTGCGTGCACCGCGGTCCCGTTCGTCTGGAAGGACGTCGAGTGGCGGCGCACCTGGTGGCTGATCTGGCCGGGGCTCATCGCGTCGCCGTTCGGCGTGCTGCTGGTGCACCTGCTCCCCGAGGCGGCACTGCTGCTGCTGATCGCGGCCATGGCGTACTTCGCGCTCGTCGCGAGCCACATCCCCGTGCTCTCGGCGTCGCTGTCCGGTCGGGCCGGTGCGATCGTCGCCGGGTCGGCAGCCGGCTTCATGAACGCCGCGAGCGGCCTGTCCGGACCCGCACTGGCGGCCTACGCGGTGGGCGACAAGTGGCCGCAGCGTCGCTTCGCGGCCAGCGTGCAGGTGATCTTCCTCGCGTTCGGCATCGCCTCGGTGGCCCTGCGCGGACTGCCGGTCTCTCCGATCGAAGACGTGGGGACGCTCGTGGTCGCCACGATCGCCGGCATCGCGGTCGGCACCGTCCTGTCGCGCAACGTGTCGCCGCGGATCGCCCGCGCGGCGATGCTCGCCATCGCGTGGGCGGGAGCGACGGTGGTGCTGGTGCGGGGCGTCCTGGCAGTCTTCGTGTGAGCGACGCTGGGATTTCGGTTAATTCCGACTAACGCTTAGGGTTGCTCTCGAACCTGGGGTCGGCACCGTCGCGCCGACGACACGACGACGTGTGGAGACGGAATGAAGGACGCATGAGCGTGCACCGCTATGCCATCATCGGCGCCGGCCCATCCGGGCTCGCCGCAGCGCGGGCACTCCAGAAGGCGGGGATCGAGTTCGACGGCTACGAGGCGTCGCGCGGGGTCGGCGGGCTGTGGGACATCGAGAACCCCCGTTCGACGATTTACGAGTCGGCGCATCTCATCTCGTCGCGCACGACGACCGAGTTCGCCGAGTTCCCGATGCGCACGACAGCCGACTACCCGAGCCACCGCGAGCTGATCACGTACTTCCGGGACTTCGCGGACCACTTCGGACTCGCCGAGCGGTTCCGCTTCGACACGAAGGTCACGTCCCTCGAGCCCACGGACGACGGCGGATGGATGCTGCGCGCCGACGCCGTGGACGGCACGCTCGAGCAGCGCTACGCCGGCGTGATCCTCGCGAACGGCACCCTCGCCGAGCCGAACATCCCGTCATTCCGCGGCGAGTTCACGGGCGAGCTCCTCCACACCAGCGCCTACAAGGCGGCCACGCAGCTCACCGGCAAGCGGGTGCTCATCATCGGCGCCGGCAACTCCGGCTGCGACATCGCCGTCGACGCCGTGCACCACGCGGCCTCCGTCGACATGAGCGTGCGCCGCGGCTACTACTTCGTGCCGCGGTACCTGTTCGGCAAGCCCTCCGACACGCTCAACCAGGGCAGGCCCCTGCCTGCCCGGTTCAAGCAGTTCGTCGACACGCGTGTGCTCCGCGCGTTCACGGGCGACCCGGTGCGGTTCGGGTTCCCCAAGCCCGACTACAAGATCTACGAGTCGCACCCGATCGTCAACACGCTCATCCTCAACCACCTCGGTCAGGGCGATCTGCGGATCATGGCCGACGTCGACCGCTTCGACGGCGGCACGGTGCACTTCCGCGACGGGTCGTCGGGTGAGTACGACACCGTCGTGCTCGCGACGGGCTACAAGCTCGACTACCCGTTCGTCGACCGCGCCGCCCTCGAGTGGTCGGGCATGGCTCCGCGCCTGTTCCTCAACACCTTCACCCCGGCGTTCAACGGGCTCTACGTGATGGGCATGATCGAGGCATCCGGAATCGGCTGGCAGGGCCGGTACGAGCAGGCCGAGCTCATCGCCGCCTACCTCGCGGCGCTCGAGCGCCACCCCGATCGCGCCGCCGCTTTCCGCGCGCGCGTCGCCGGCGAGCCCTGGCCGGACCTGACCGGCGGCTACAAGTACCTCGGCCTCGAGCGCATGTCGTACTACGTCAACAAGGACGCGTACCGCGGCGCGGTCCGCACCGCCACGCAGGCGCTGAAGACGGATGCTGCGCCCCGAGGTCCGCGACACGCGCGCAGCGCCGCGCGCAAGAAGGTGACGGCATGAACCCCGACGACGTCCTGCTCAACTTCAATCCGGGCACGCTCGTGATCCTCAATGTCGTGCTCGGGCTGATCATGTTCGGCATCGCGCTCGACACGACGCTGGACGACTTCAGGGTCGTCGCGCGCAAGCCGAAGCCGTTCGTCATCGCGATCCTCGCGCAGCTCATCGTGCTGCCCGCCGTGACGTTCGCGCTGACGCTGATCCTGCCGGTGACGCCGTCGATGGCGCTGGGCATGATCCTGGTCGCCTGCTGCCCGCCCGGAAACATCTCGCAGGTGCTCACGCATCGCTCGGGCGGGAACGTGGCGCTCTCGGTGTCGATGACGGCGGTCTCGAACGTCATCTACATCTTCGTGCTGCCGCTCTCGGTCGCGTTCTGGGGCTCTCTGCATCCGACCGCGCGCGATCTCCTCGTCGCCGTCGAGCTCAACCCGTGGACGATGTTCGCGGACATCCTGCTCATCATCGGCGTGCCGTTCGCCCTGGGCCTGTTCATCCGCCACCGCTTCCCCGCGTTCGCGAAGCGCGTGCAGCCGTTCGTGAAGTGGTTCTCTCTGCTCGCCCTGGTCGGCTTCATCGTCGCCGCGCTCGCGGGCAACTGGGCGTACTTCGTCGCCTTCCTCGGCATCATCGTGCTCGTCGTCACGATCCACGACGCCGTCGCGCTCGCGATCGGCTACAGCACCGCGGTCGTCGGCGGCCTGGGCACCCGTGAGCGCAAGGCGATGACGTTCGAGGTCGGCATCCGCAACGCCGGACTCGGTCTCGGTCTCGTCTTCGCGTTCTTCGGAGGCCTCGGCGGCATGGCGATCGTCGCCGGGTGGTGGGGCATCTGGGACATCATCGCCGGGCTCATCGTCGCCGCGCTCTGGGCCCGGCACACGAAGAAGCGCACGGGCTCGGCCAAGGGCGACGCGTCGCGCCACGCCCTGCGCGGCGCCTCGGCCGAGGGCACGGCAGGCCCGGCGACCGACCCGGCGGGTCCCGCGGAGCCGGTCGCATGAGCCGCCGCGTCCTCGTCACCGGCGGATCCGGCTTCCTCGGTTCCCACGTCGCTGCGGCGCTCGCGGCCCGCCCGGATGTCGAACTGGTCGTGGCCGGCGACGTGCGGCGGCCGCAGCATCCCATTGACGGAATCGTCTACGACGACTGCGATGTGACCCGCCCCGACGGCCTCGTGCCGCTGCTGCGCCGCCACCGGATCGACGTCGTCGTGCATCTCGCCGCGATCGTCAACCCCGGGCGCGACCACGGTCTCGAGTACCGCGTGGATGTCGACGGCTCGCGCCACGTGCTCGAGGCGTGCGTCGAAGCCGGTGTGAAGCGGATCGTCGTCTCGTCGTCGGGTGCCGCCTACGGATACCACGCCGACAATCCCGAGTGGCTGCGCGAGACGGATCCGGTGCGCGGCAACGAGGAGTTCGCCTACTCGAAGCACAAGCGCCTCGTGGAGCAGCTGCTCGCCGGATACCGCGAGGCGCACCCCGAGCTCGAGCAGGTCGTGTTCCGCATCGGCACGATCCTCGGGCCGACCGTGCAGAACCAGATCACGGCGCTGTGGGACGGCCGGGCGCTGCTGCGCGTGCGCGGCTCGGAGTCGCCGTTCGTCTTCGTGTGGGTCGACGACGTCGCCGCGGCGATGGCGCGCGCCGCCACGGACGGCCCCGCCGGCATCTACAACGTCGCGGGCGACGGCCGTGTGACGGTCCCCGAGATCGCCCGGCGCCTCGGCAAGCCGGTGGTGACCGTACCCGCCGGCGTGCTCGGCTTCGGCCTCCGGATCGGACGGATGCTGCGCCTCACCGTCCACGGACCGGAACAGGTCGGCTTCCTCCGCTACCGCCCGGTGCTCGCGAACTCACGCCTGAAGGACGACTTCGGCTTCACGCCGTCGAAGACGTCGTCCGAGGCGTTCGAGGCGTACCTGGCCACGCACCCCGGCGTCGCCCGCCGCTGATCCGTCAAGACCTGACCGTCCGGCACATCAACGGCCCGCAGCATCCGTCTCCCGGATCGGGAGGTCTGGCGAGCACAGGACGATCCGCGGTGAATCGCCCTGCCCGCGCCAGATCTCCTGATCTCGGCGCCAGGCAAGAGACCGGCTACGCGTCGAAGCCGTCGGCGATGAGGTCGATGAGCTCCTCGCGCTCCTCGACCGGGAGGAATGCGCCCGCGGCGGCGTTGAGCTGGAAGGCCTCGAGGTCGTCGAGGCCGTACTCGAAGGTCTCGGCGAGCAGCGCCAGCTCACGCGTGAGCGACGTGCGGCTCATCGTGCGGTTGTCGACGTTCACGGTCACCGAGAAGCCGAGCTGGTAGAGCAGGTCGAAGGGGTGGTCCTCGAGGGTGGTCCCCCAGCGCTCGATCGCGCCGGTCTGCAGATTCGAAGAGGGCGACAGCTCGAGCGGGATCTCGCGGTCGCGCACCCAGCGCGCGAGGTCGCCGAACTGCACGAGCACCTCTTCGCCGGCACGCGACACGACCTCGAGGTCTTCGGCGAGGCGCACGCCATGACCCAGGCGCAGCGCGCGTCCGTCGATGAGGGCCGAGCGGATCGAGTCGAGCCCCGCTGCCTCCCCGGCGTGCACCGTGACCGGGAAGAACTCGGACGCCAGATAGTCGAAGGCCTCGCGGTGGTTCGATGCCGGGAAGCCGTCCTCGGCGCCGGCGATGTCGAAGCCCACCGCGCCCCGGTTGCGCCAGTCCACGGCGAGACGTGCGATCTCGAGCGATCGGTCGGCATGGCGCATCGCCGTGATGAGCTGCCCGACACGGATGTCGTGGCCACGGCTCTCGGCCGCGTCCTCGCCCTCCTCGATGCCCTCCTGCACGGCCGCGACGACCTCATCGAGCGAAAGCCCGCGACCGAGGTGCTGCTCCGGCGCCCAGCGCACCTCGCCGTAGATCACGCCGTCGGCCGCGAGGTCCTCGACGAACTCGCGCGCGACGCGCGTGAGCCCCTCGCGGGTCTGCATGACCGCCGTGGTGAGGTCGAAGGTCTTCAGGTACTCGACGAGCGAGCCCGAGTCGCTCTTCTCCGCGAACCAGTCCGCGAGGTCGTCCGGATCGGTCTCGGGAACCTCGAGCCCGATCGCGTCGGCCAGCTCGATGATCGTCGCGGGGCGCACGCCGCCGTCGAGGTGATCGTGCAGCGACACCTTCGGGAGGCTCCGGAGCGAGACTCCGTCGAGGATGGCGTCGCCGTGCTGGTCGATGGGCATGGGGTTCTCCTCGATTGCGATCGCGAGTTGGGGATGGTGTGGACGGATGCTGCGGCCCGCCGCCGCGTCGGGTGGGGCGCGGGACTGCCCCAGCCTAGGCGGTGATGCGTTCCAGGACGAGAGGAGCGCGCTCCGGTGCCTCGGGGCCGATCTGCCACGCTCCGTCGAGTGCTTCGAGGGCGCGGTCGAACCGCGTGGCATCCTCGCCGAGCAGGGTGAACAGCGGCTGACCGGCGGTCACCTGATCGCCGGGCTTCACGTGAAGGTCGATGCCCGCGGCGTGCAGCACGGGGTCCTGGGCGCGGGCGCGTCCGGCACCCAGGCGCCAGGCGGCGATGCCGAACGGGAGCGCCTCCATGCCCGTGACGTAGCCGCTCTCGGTCGCGCTGACCGTGTGCGTCTCGTTCGGGGTCGGGAGCGCAGCATCCGGATCCCCGTCCTGGGCGAGGATCATCGCGCGCCAGGCGTCCATCGCGCGACCGTCGTTCAGCGCCGCCTCGACGTCGGCGTCGGGCTGACCCGCGAGCGCGAGCATCTCCCGTGCGAGCGCGACCGTGAGCTCGACGACGTCGGCGGGGCCGCCGCCGGCGAGCACCTCGACGGACTCGCGCACCTCGTTGGCGTTGCCGATGGCGAGGCCGAGCGGGGTGTTCATGTCGGTGAGCAGGGCCGTCGTCGAGACACCGGAGTCAGTGCCGAGCGCGACCATCGTGCGCGCGAGCTCGCGCGCCCGGTCGACGTCGCGCATGAACGCACCGGAGCCGAACTTGACGTCGAGCACGAGCGCGTCGGTGCCCTCGGCGATCTTCTTCGACATGATGCTCGACGCGATCAGCGGGATCGCCTCGACCGTGCCGGTGACGTCGCGCAGGGCGTAGAGCTTCTTGTCGGCCGGGGCGAGCCCCGAGCCGGCCGCGCAGATGACCGCGCCGACATCGCGCAGCTGCGCGAACATCTCGTCGTTGGACAGCGCGGCGCGCCACCCCGGGATCGACTCGAGCTTGTCGAGGGTGCCGCCGGTGTGCCCGAGTCCGCGGCCCGACAGCTGCGGCACCGCGACACCGAAGCTCGCCACGAGCGGGGCGAGGGGCAGCGTGATCTTGTCGCCGACGCCGCCCGTCGAGTGCTTGTCGACCGTGGGCCTGCCGAGGCCGGCGAAGCTCATGCGCTCCCCCGACGCGATCATGGCGTCGGTCATGACGCGGATCTCGTCGCGGGCCATGCCGTTGAGGAGCACCGCCATCGCGAAGGCGGCCATCTGCGAGTCGGCGACGTAGCCGCGCGTGTAGGCGTCGACCATCCAGCGCAGTGCGGGCTCGGGCACCGCACCGCCGTCGCGCTTGGCGCGGATCACGTCGACCGCGTCGAACGGTTCGACAGACTCACCGACCGTGGGGACGCTCATCGCGCCGCCTCCTCGAGGTCGCGCGGCCCGAACGCGTCCGGCAGCACCTCGTCGATGGTCCGGATGCCCGAGACGGTCTCGAGCAGCATGCCGGGGATCGCGAACTCGTACAGCAGCTGGCGGCAGCGGCCGCACGGCATGATCGTGTCGCCGTGGCCGTTGACGCACACGAACGCCACGAGGCCGCCGCCGCCCGACATCTGCAGCTCGCTCACGAGCCCGCACTCGGCGCACAGGCTGATCCCGTACGACGCGTTCTCCACGTTGCAGCCGGTCACGATGCGCCCGTCGGTCACGAGGGCCGCGGCGCCGACCTTGTAGCGCGAGTACGGGGCGTACGCCCGCTGCATCGCGTCCGTCGCGGCGGCGCGCAGCTCATCCCAGTCGATATCGGTCACCACAGGACTCCGTTCACGGTGATTTCGGGCTTCACAGGGGTCCGCGGCGTCCGGTCGACCGTGCCCGTATCCGGAGGGTCGGCGGCTTTCACGTGCGAGGCGGACACGCGTCACCCCTTGATGTACGGTTTGCCGGCGGCGGCGGGGCCGCGTATCTGACCCGCGAATCCGGCGACGGCGATGATCGTCACGACGTACGGCAGCATCAGCATGAACTCGCTGGGGATGGGCGTCCGCAGCACGGTCAGCAGGTTCTGCAGGTTGGTCGCGAAACCGAACAGCAGCGCCGCAAGCGTCGCGCGGATCGGATCCCAGCGGCCGAAGATCACGGCCGCGAGGGCGATGAAGCCGAGGCCCGCGGTCATCTCCTTGGTGAACTGCCCCACCGACACCAGAGTGAAGTACGCACCGCCGATGCCGGCGATCGCGCCGGCGAGCGAGACGTTCCAGAACCGGCTGGTGTTGACCTTGATGCCCACCGTGTCGGCCGCCTGCGGGTGCTCGCCGACGGCGCGCAGACGCAGCCCCCAGCGAGTGCGGTAGAGGCCCCACGCGACAAGCGCGATCGTGGCGTACATGAGGTAGACGATGAACGTCTGGTTGAACAGCACCGGGCCGATGATGGGGATCTCGCTGAGGAGCGGGATCTCGATGCGGGTGAAGCGCACCGGGCGGTTCAGCTCGGCTTCGTTCGGCACGAGCAGCGCGCCGTACAGGAAGCCCGTGAGGCCGGTCACGAGAACGTTGAGCACGACACCGACGATCACCTGGTCGACGAGGTACTTGATCGAGAACGCCGCCAGCACGAACGCGACGAGCACGCCGCCGATCATCGCCCCGACGAGCCCGACGAACGGGTTGTGCGTGATGCTCGCGAGGAGCGCCGCGCTGAACGCGCCGAAGAGGAACTGGCCTTCGATCGCGACGTTGACGACGCCGACCCGCTCGCCGATCACGCCACCGAGTGCACCGAAGATGAGCGGCACCGACAGCGACAGCGCCCCGAACAGCAGTCCGGTGACGGGCACGAGTCCGCCGGCCGCCGCCCATACCAGGAACGCGAACACGGCCAGCAGGCCGAACACGATCGGAAGCCAGATCCCCGTGGAACGGTAGTTCGCGGAGTCCCAGAACGCCCACAGCGTGAGCAGTACCAGGACGCCGACGAGGATCCAGCAGGTGATGGCTGTCGGGACGCTCAGGTTCGGCAGCGCGATCGACGACGACGGGTCGCTGAGCCGGAACGTGCTGATGCCGTTGCGCGGCACGAACAGGAAGAGCAGCGCGAGCAGCGCCGTGGCGATGGCGAGGGTGATCGGCAGCTTGAGATGGCGCACCTTCACGGTGGCGAGCTGGATCGTGCCGTCGGGCGCAGGAGCCAAAGCGGTCATGCGGACACCGCCTTCTTCGCGGCCTTGGCTCTCGCCTTGGCGGCCTTCTCGGCATCGGTCTTCGGCAGGAAGAAGATCGTGCGGATGAGCGGCGGCGCCGCGATGAACAGGACGATCAGCGACTGGACGACGAGGACGATGTCGACGGGGATGCCCTGCGACGCCTGCATCGTGAACGAGCCCGCCTTCAGCGCACCGAACAGGATGCCGGCCGCGAACACGCCCCACGCGCGGCTGCGGCCGAGCAGTGCGACCGTGATCGCGTCGAAGCCGATGCCCGCGTCGATGAGCCCGTCGAACCCGGTGGTCACCGAGCCCTGGATCTGGTTCATGCCCGCGAGGCCCGCGAGACCACCGGCGAAGAGCATCGCGTAGATGTACATGCGCTGCACCGAGATGCCGGACGCCCGCGCGGCGTGCGGGTTCTCGCCGACGGCACGCAGACGGAAGCCGAGGCTGGAGCGCTCGACGAGCCACCACACGAACACCGTCGCGGCGATCACGATGATGAAGCCCCAATCCAGCAGCGGGAAGCGGGGCCCGAGCAGATCGGGGAACTGCGCGTTCGCCGGCGTCGCCGCCGAGATCGGCTGGTCGCCCGCGGGGCGCTGCAGGATGCCGGGCGTGCGCACCATCCACGTCACGAGGTAGAACGCGACGTAGTTGAGCATGATCGTGAGGATGACCTCGTGGGCGCCGGTGCGCGCCTTCAGCACACCGACGATGCCACCCCAGATCGCACCGCCGGCGATGCCGGCCGCGAGGGTCAGGGGCAGCTGCAGGAACATCGGCAGGTTCAGGTTGAACGTGAACAGGGCCGCCGTCGCGCACGCGATGAGGATCTGGCCGCGGCCACCGATGTTGAACAGGCCCACGCGGAAGGCGAGCGCCACACCGAGGCCTGCGGCGATGAGCGGCGCGGCGAAGCCGAGGGTGTTGGTGAGCGGACGGATCTGCGTCGCGAAGTCGTTCGCGCGCGGATTGAACACGGCCCCGCGGAAGAGGGCCTCGTACCCGCCGTACACCGCGTTCCACACCGCGGCGAGGGTGTCGCCCGGCCGGGCGAAGAAGTAGCCCGCCGCCTCCTGGACGTCCTCGTCGGTGAGGGCCATGAGGATGCCGCCGACGATCATCGCGACGACGATCGCGAGCACGGTGGTCACCCAGTTGCTGCGGAGCAGGTCCTTGATGAAGACGTTCTGCCGGGGCGGCGGGGGCACCTCGCCGTCCACCGCGCCGGGCGCCTCCGGGGTGGGTGCCGGAAGATCGGGCGAACCCGTGAGCGGACCCGAGACGGGCGGGAGCTGTTCGGCGGGCAGACCCTTGAGCGGGTCCGCGCCCGCGGCGGGGTTCTGGTCGTTCACGCGACGGCCTCCTCTGGCTTCTCGCCGGCCATCATGAGGCCGAGAACGTCACGGGGGGTGTCGCCGGGGACGATGCCGACGATCGCGCCGCGGTACATCACGGCGATGCGATCGGCGAGTGCGGCGACCTCGTCGAGCTCGGTGGAGACGACGACGACCGGGATGCCGGCATCCCGCGTCTCGACGATGCGCTTGTGGATGAACTCGATCGAGCCGACGTCGACGCCGCGCGTCGGCTGTGCCGCGACGAGCAGCCGCAGTTCACGGCTCATCTCGCGGGCGATGACCACCTTCTGCTGGTTGCCGCCCGAGAGGGTTCCGGCAGGCACATCCGGCCCCTGCGTGCGGATGTCGTACTCGGTGATCCGGGCCTTGGCGAAGTCGTGGAGCACGCCGCGGCGGATCGTGCCTCCCGACACGAACGCCTTGTCGCCCGACCGGTCGAGGATGAGGTTCTCGGCGACCGTGAAGGTGCCGACGAGGCCGTCCTCGGTGCGGTCCTCGGGGACGAAGCCGACACCTTCGTCGAGGATGCCGCGCACGCTCCTGCCCACGAGCTCGACGCCGCCGAGCTCGATCGAGCCGGTCACGCGATCGGCGAGGCCGACCATCGCCTCGATGAGCTCGGTCTGGCCATTGCCCTGCACGCCGGCGACGGCGACGATCTCGCCCGGGCGCACGTCGAAGCTCACGTCATCCACGACGACGGTGCCGCTCGCGGTGACGACGCGGAGGTCGCGCACTTCGAGCCCGCCCTCGGCGACCTTCGGCGGGTCCTTGTGGACGGTCAGCTCGACCGCGCGACCGACCATCAGCGACGCCAGCTCGGCGTTGGACGCCGTCGGCGACGCCTCGCCGACGACCTTGCCGAGCCGGATGACGGTGATGCGGTCGGCGACGGCGCGGACCTCGCGCAGCTTGTGGGTGATGAACACGATCGACGTGCCCTCGTCCCGCAGCTGCTTCATGATCGTCATCAGCTCGTCGGTCTCCTGCGGCGTGAGCACCGCGGTGGGCTCGTCGAACACGAGCACCTTCGCGTCGCGGGAGAGGGCCTTGATGATCTCGACGCGCTGCTGCACGCCCACCGGGAGGTCGCCGACCACGGCGTCGGGGTCGACCTCGAACCCGAACCGGTCGGCGACGGCGCGCACGTGCTGGCGGGCCTTGGCGAGGTCGAGGGCGCCGAGCGCCTTGGTGTCCTCGTGGCCGAGCATGACGTTCTCTGCGACGGTGAAGACCGGGATCAGCATGAAGTGCTGGTGCACCATGCCGATGCCCGCGTTCATCGCGTCTCCGGGCCCCCGGAAGTGCTGGACGACGTCGTCCAGCAGGATCTCGCCCTCGTCGGCCTGGTACAGGCCGTAGAGCACGTTCATGAGTGTGGACTTGCCGGCGCCGTTCTCGCCGAGAAGGGCATGGATCTCACCCGGCTGGACCACGAGATCGATGTGGTCGTTCGCGACGAGGGACCCGAAACGCTTCGTGATCCCACGGAGCTCGAGCTTCATATGTGCACCCTATATATGCTGTCGGCCGCGGCGCCATCCATGTGGTGGCGGCGGGGAAGAACGCGGCCGGGTGGAGTCGTCCACCCGGCCGCGTCCCGCTGTTCCTGCTGCCTTACGGCGAGCTGGGCGAGGTGACCTCGAGGTCGCCCGAGATGATCTGCTCGCGCAGCGCGTCGAGCTCGTCGGTCAGGCCCTCGGGCAGCTGCGACTCGAACGAGCCGAAGCCCGACAGGCCGACGCCCTCGTTCTCGAGCGTGCCGACGTACGGCGTGACGTCGAAGTCGCCGGTCGACGCCTCGATGGTCGCCTGGTAGACGGCCTCGTCGATGCGCTTCATGATCGAGACCAGCACCATGTCGGCGACCGACGGGTCGACGACGGCCAGGTCGGAGTCGACGCCGAGCATGACGGTGCCGCTGCCCGCGTCGGTGATCGCGTCGCGCGCGCTCTGGTAGATCGGGCCGCCCACCGGGAGGATCACGTCGACGCCCTGGTCGAGGATGCCCTGCGCGGTCTGCTTGGCGGTGTCGTTCGCAGCGAAGCCGCCGGTGAACGAGCCGTCCTGCGCGGCGACGTCCCAGCCGTAGGTCTCGACCGCGGCGCCCTTGTCTTCGTTGTACTTCTCGACGCCGTCGACGAAGCCGTCCATGAAGATCGTCACGGGCGGGATCGGGATGCCGCCGAAGGTGCCGACCTTGTTGACGCCGGCCTGCGCCGACCACGCGGCCGCGGCGTAGCCGCCGAGGTACGCGGCCTGGACCGTGTCGAACATGAGCGGCTTGATGTTCGGCGCATCGGTGACCTGGTCGCCGATGTCGTTGCCGTCATCGTCCTTGGCGCCGGTGTTGTCGGCCCAGTCGTCGATGATCGCGTAGTCGACGTCGGGGTTCGCGGTCGCCGAGGTGATCGTGTCGGCGGACAGCTTGAAGCCGACCGAGACGATGAACGTGCAGCCCTCCGCGATGAGGTTCTCGAGGTTCGGGGCGTAGTCGTTGGCCGAGCTCGACTCGACCTCGATGGCCTCGACGCCGAGCTCGTCGGCGGCGCGCTCCATGCCCTCGAGCGCGGACTGGTTGAACGACTTGTCGTTGAAGCCGCCGTCGTCCGACACGAGGCAGGGGGTGAAGCCCTCGACGACGTCTCCGGCGTCTCCGGTGGGGTCCGTCTCCTCAGGGGCGGAGCCGCAGCCTGCGAGGGCGATCAGCATGCCCGCGGCGACCGTGACGCCGACGAGCTTCTTGGTGCGTGAGATGGTCAACTCAGCCTCCACTACGTTCCCCCGCGTCCTTCACGGGGACTGCACAAAGTTACCCACTGTGACGGCGCGGTTGCATGCTCGGCGAGGCCCCGTTCGCGAAAGGTTACAAAGACGCAATATCCCGCTCAGATGAGCAGAGGATCAGGGAAAACGGATGCCGAGGGCCGCAGCATCCGTTCCCCCGAATCCGTGCCATCAGAGGACCTCGCCGCGTCCGCTGAGCTTCAGCGCGTCGACGACGCCCTTCACGCGCTGAGCGTGCTCGCTCGTGGTGACCAGCAGCGCATCCTCGGTGTCGACCACCACGATGTCGCGGACGCCGATGAGGCTGATGACCCGACGGGTCTGGCTCACGACGATGCCGCTGGCGGCGTCGGAGAGGATGCGGGCGTTCTCGCCGAGGATCGCCAGGTCGTTCTTGCGGCCGTGCGAGTTGAGCTTGGCGAGGCTTGCGAAGTCCCCGACGTCGTCCCAGTCGAAGTGCCCGGGGATCACCGCCAGGCGCCCCTTCGCCGCCGCCGGCTCGGCGACCGTGTAGTCGATCGCGATCTTCTTGAGCGTCGGCCACACGCGGTCCACGACCGGTCCGCGCTCCTCGCGGTCGTCCCACGCCTCGGCGAGGTCCATGAGTCCCGCATACAGGTGCGGCTCGTTCTCGGCGATCTCGCCGAGCAGCACGTCGGCGCGGGAGATGAACATGCCGGCGTTCCACAGATAGTTGCGGTCGGCGAAGTACTCCTTGGCCGTCTCGAGGTCGGGCTTCTCCACGAAGCTCTCGACCAGCGCCGCCTCGGGAGCGCCGTCCACCTTGAGCGCGTCGCTCTTCTTGATGTAGCCGAAGCCGACGGACGGCTCGGAGGGCTGGATGCCGATCGTGCAGATGTAGCCCTCACGGGCGGTCGCGACCGCCTGGTTCACGGCCCACTCGAACAGCTGCGGCACGCGGATGACGTGGTCGGCGGCGAACGAGCCGATGATCACGTCGGGCTCGCGGCGCGAGAGGATCGCGGCGGCCAGCCCGATGGCAGCCGTCGAGTCGCGGGGCTCGGACTCGAGGATCACGTTCTTGTCGGCGATGCCGGGCAGCTCCTTCTCGACGGCCGCGCGGTGCGCGCGACCCGTCACGACCGCGATGCGATCGGGTCCGGCGAGCGGCTCGAGGCGCTCCCACGTGTCGTGGAGGAGCGTGTGCCCGGAACCGGTGAGATCGTGGAGGAACTTGGGGGCGTCTGCGCGCGACAGAGGCCAGAGCCGGCTCCCGATGCCGCCGGCGGGGATGACGGCGTAGAAGTCGTCGATGGGTCCTGACATGCCCCTCAGGTTAGTCCGATCGCCGAAACAAACGACGTTCTTGCCGTCCGGGAAGATCCCTCCGGATGGAGGGGTCGTAAGGGTGCCCTTCGTCGCCTGTCCGCGAAATGCGGGAATAGGATGGTCGCAGCGCCCGTGTGACGCCGACGGCCCGAAGCCCACGGTTCCGGGCCCTCTTCGGGGGACGCCCTCGCTGTCCGAGGCCAGCCCCATCGTGTTTCGATCCAAGGAGGACGGACGTGTCTGCACCAGCACGCGTCACACCGTCGGTATCCGAGACCACCTCCCGAGTTCCCCGCGGCACGCTGTACCGCGGGAACGAGGGCATGTGGTCGTGGGTGCTGCACCGCATCACCGGCGTCGCCATCTTCTTCTTCCTGCTCGTGCACATCCTCGACACGGCGCTCATCCGGGTGTCGCCCGAGGCGTACGACGCGGTGATCGGCACGTACAAGAACCCGATCATGGCCCTGGGCGAGGTCGCCCTGGTGGGCGCGATCGCGTACCACGCGTACAACGGCCTGCGCATCATCCTGGTCGACATGTGGTCGTGGGCGACGCGCCATCAGCGTCAGCTGTGGTGGGGCGTGCTCGGGCTCTGGGTCGTGACGATGCTCGGCTTCGTCCCGCGCCACCTCATGCTCGCCTTCGCTCCGGGAGGGGGCCACTGATGACCGCCATCGCCGACCCGCGCGCTCCGCGCGCCGCCGTCCGCCGCCGGGGCGCCAACCTCGAGAAGTGGGGCTGGGTCTACATGCGCGCCTCGGGCGTGCTGCTCGTCGTGCTCATCTTCGGCCACCTCTTCGTGAACCTGATGGTCGGCGAGGGCATCCACGGCATCGATTTCGCCTTCGTCGCCGGCAAGTACGCCACGCCGTTCTGGCAGTGGTGGGACGTCCTGATGCTGTGGCTCGCGCTCATCCACGGCGCGAACGGCATGCGCACGATCGTCAACGACTACGTGACCCATTCGGGCACCCGTCGCGTGCTGGTCTGGGCCCTCGGCCTCGCGGCCGCGTTCCTCATCGTGCTCGGCACGCTGGTCGTCTTCACGTTCGACCCGTGCATCGGCTTCGACGCCGAGACCGCGTCCGACACCATCATCAGCATCTGCGGCTAGCGTTCGGGCCTCCCCCGAGCATCGACCACCGAAAGCACACAGCGTGAGCACTGAGACCACCGACAGCTACGTCAAGGACGGCGTCCACTACCACCAGTTCGACATCGTCATCGTGGGCGCCGGCGGCGCCGGCATGCGCGCCGCCATCGAGGCGGGCCCCGGGGCGAAGACGGCCGTCATCTCGAAGCTGTACCCCACCCGCTCGCACACCGGCGCGGCGCAGGGCGGCATGGCGGCGGCTCTGGCCAACGTCGAAGAGGACTCATGGGAGTGGCACACCTTCGACACCGTCAAGGGCGGCGACTACCTCGTCGACCAGGACGCGGCCGAGATCCTCGCGAAGGAGGCCATCGACGCGGTCATCGACCTCGAGAACATGGGCCTGCCGTTCAACCGCACGCCCGAGGGCAAGATCGACCAGCGCCGTTTCGGCGGCCACACGGCCGACCACGGCAAGACCCCGGTGCGCCGCGCGTGCTACGCAGCCGACCGCACCGGCCACATGATCCTGCAGACGCTGTTCCAGAACTGCGTCAAGCTCGGCATCAACTTCTTCAACGAGTTCTACGTGCTCGACCTGATCACCGTCGGCGAGGGCAAGGACAAGCAGATCGCGGGCGTCGTCGCGTACGAGCTCGCCACCGGCGACCTGCACGTCTTCCAGTCGAAGGCCGTCATCTTCGCGACGGGCGGCTTCGGCAAGATCTTCAAGACGACCTCGAATGCGCACACCCTCACCGGCGACGGCGTCGGCATCATCTGGCGCAAGGGCCTGCCGCTGGAGGATATGGAGTTCTTCCAGTTCCACCCGACCGGCCTCGCCGGGCTCGGCATCCTCCTCACCGAGGGCGCCCGCGGTGAGGGCGCGATCCTGCGCAACGTGAGCGGCGAGCGGTTCATGGAGCGCTATGCGCCGACCATCAAGGACCTCGCCCCCCGCGACATCGTCAGCCGCTGCATGGTGCAGGAAGTGGCCGAGGGCCGCGGCGCCGGGCCCCACCGCGACTACGTGCTGCTGGACTGCACGCACCTGGGCGCCGAGGTGCTCGAGACCAAGCTCCCCGACATCACCGAGTTCGCCCGCACGTACCTGGGCGTCGACCCGGTCGTCGAGCCGGTTCCCGTCATGCCGACCGCGCATTACGCGATGGGCGGCATCCCGACGAACAACGACGCGCAGGTGCTCTCGGACAACACGACGGTCGTCCCCGGCCTGTACGCCGCCGGTGAGTGCGCGTGCGTCTCGGTGCACGGCTCGAACCGCCTCGGCACCAACTCACTGCTCGACATCAACGTGTTCGGCAAGCGCGCCGGCCGCAACGCCGTCGAGTACGTCAAGACCGCCGACTTCGTGCCGCTCCCCGAGGACCCCGCCGCCGAGGTGCGCAGCCTCATCGAGGGCCTGCGCAACAACCAGGGCACCGAGCGCATCGCGGTCCTCCGCAAGACGCTGCAGGACGAGATGGACCGCAAGGCCCAGGTGTTCCGCACCGACGAGTCGCTGAGCGAGGTGCTCCTCACGATCGAGGAGCTGCGCGAGCGGTACAAGAACGTGCACGTCGACGACAAGGGCAAGCGGTTCAACACCGACCTGCTCGAGGCCGTCGAGCTCGGCTTCCTCCTCGACATCGCCGAGGTCGTCGTCGTCACCGCGAAGAACCGCCAGGAGAGCCGCGGCGGCCACATGCGCGACGACTTCCCGAAGCGCGACGACGAGAACTACATGCAGCACACCATGGCGTACCTGTCGGGCGACCCCCACTCGTCGAACGCCGAGGACCACATCCGCCTGGGCTGGAAGCCGGTCGTCTTCACGAAGAACGAAAAGGGCGAATTGAACTACCCGCCGATGGAGAGGAAGTACTGATGGCGACCTCGGTCACCGACGTCATCGAGCGGACGGACGCCGACGCACCTGTCCGCGCGGAGGAGTCCGCGAACGACACCGGCATCCAGTCGTTCCTCGTCACCTTCATCATCCGGCGCTTCGACCCCGAGGTCGACGAGGAGCCGCGCTGGGTCGACTACGACGTCGAGCTGTACTCGACCGACCGCGTGCTCGACGCCCTCCACAAGATCAAGTGGGAGGTCGACGGCTCGCTGACGTTCCGCCGCTCGTGCGCCCACGGCATCTGCGGCTCCGACGCGATGCGCATCAACGGGCGCAACCGGCTCGCGTGCAAGACGCTCATCAAGGACCTCGACATCTCGCAGCCGATCTACGTCGAGGCGATCAAGGGTCTGCCGCTCGAGAAGGACCTCGTCGTCGACATGGAGCCGTTCTTCGCGTCGTACCGCGAGGTGCAGCCGTTCCTCATCGCGAACTCGAAGCCTGAGGCCGGCAAGGAGCGCATCCAGTCGATCGTCGACCGCGAGGTCTTCGACGACACGACGAAGTGCATCCTCTGCGCCGCGTGCACCTCGTCGTGCCCGGTCTTCTGGACCGACGGCCAGTACTTCGGTCCGGCCGCGATCGTCAACGCGCACCGCTTCATCTTCGACTCGCGCGACGACGCGGGCGACGTGCGCCTCGACATCCTCAACGACAAAGAGGGCGTGTGGCGCTGCCGCACGACCTTCAACTGCACCGAGGCGTGCCCGCGCGGCATCGAGGTCACCAAGGCCATCGCCGAGGTCAAGCAGGCGGTCCTCCGCGGGCGTCCGTGACCTTCGGCTCTTGACCGAACGGATGCCGCATCGCCGGGCGATGCGGCATCCTCTTTGTCGCAGCATCCGTGTCCCGTCGCCCGGTGACGGCCCGTAGGGAGTGTCCCGCACGCCTGCCGGGACTCGCTAATCTGACACCGTGACGCACACTCCACCGCCCGACGCCCGCGCGGCGGCGGACGCCGCGCAGCGCGAGGAGGAGTCGCTCCGCGAACGCTGGGAGGCCACGGAGCAGAGCCTGCGCCAGCGCTTCGACGCGCCGATCAGCCGCGCGACTCGTCTCACCGAGGCGACGCTGGCGTGGTTCCCGGTGCGGGTGTGGCGGCACTTCCTGATCGAGAACGGGTTCCTCCTCGCGGCAGGCGTGAGCTACGTCGCGCTGTTCGCGTGCTTCGCGGCGATCTACGTCGTCTTCGCGATCGTGGGGATCTGGCTGGGCGGCAGCCCGGAAGCCGTCGAGGCGCTCATCAACCTCATCAACGTCTACATCCCCGGTCTGATCGCGGACTCCGGCGGCATCGCCACCCCCGAAGAGGTGCAGGAGATCGCGTCCTCCAACTCGGGGGTGCTGGGCTGGACGGGTGTGATCGCCCTCGGCGCCCTCATCTGGACCGCCATCGACTGGGTCACGTACTCGCGCCGCGCCGTGCGAGAGCTCTTCGCCATCCCGCCTGACCGCCGCAGCTACTTCCTGCTCAAGGCCCGGGACTTCCTGGCTGCGATCATCTTCGGCGCGGCCCTCATCCTCGGCGCGGCGCTCAGCACGGTCGGCACCTACGCGGTCAAGTGGATCTTCTCGCTGATCGGCTGGACGGACGCGAGCGCCCTCACCGAGATCACGGTGAGCATCGGGTCGCTCGTCATCGGCTTCGTGGTGACGTCCTCCGCACTCGCGGGGCTCTTCCGCTTCCTCACGGGGACGAAGCTCCCCTGGCGCCTGATCTGGCCGGGGGCGATGCTCGGCGGGCTCGGGATCTCGGTGCTGCAGCTCGGCGCCGGGCTGCTGCTCAGCTACACGCCGTCCAACCCCCTGCTCGCGACGTTCGCCATCTTCATCGGGATGCTGCTGTGGTTCCGGCTGCTGGGACTCGTCATGCTCGTCGCCGCCGCCTGGATCGCCGTCGCGGCGAAGGACCGCGACGTCGTGATGCTGCCCCAGACCGACGCCGAGCGCGTCGCGGCCGAGCACGCGGCGCTGCTGGTCGCCGCACGTGTGCGGCTGCGCACCGCGCAGGACGCCCGCGACCAGGCGCCCTGGTACCGCCTGTGGATCGCCGACCGGACGGTGCGTGACGCGGAGGAGGAGTTGCGCCAGGTGGAGGCCGCGACCCCCGCCGCATCAGGACGCCCCTCGGCCCTGGCGCCCGCCACCGCCCGGACCCCCACGCCGAACGGTGCCGCGCCCAAGGCCGCGGTGCCGAAGGCGAAGCGCACGCGCACCCCGAAGGGCACGCCCCGCGACGACGCCGACCGCAGCTGAGGCGTCTTCGGGTGTCGGCGGCCCCGGATAGTCTTGCGGTCGTGTCTCGCCGTGTTCGCATCGCCTCTGTCAACGTCAACGGAATCCGCGCGGCGACGCGCAAGGGCATGCGCGAGTGGCTCGATGCCGCCGACATCGACGTGATGGCCCTCCAGGAGGTGCGCGCGACGGAGGAGGAGCTCCGCTCCGCCCTGCCCGGCTGGGAGATCGTCAACGATGAGGCGCTGGCGAAGGGCCGCGCCGGAGTGGCCGTGGCCAGCCGCATCCCCTCGGTCGAGGTGCGTCGCGTGCTGGGTCCCGCCGCAGAAGACGCGGCCGAGGTGCTCGATAGCGCCGGCCGCTGGATCGAAGCCGACTTCGACATCGACGGCGAACGACTCATCGTCGTGAGCGCCTACGTGCACACCGGCGAGGCCGACACCCCCAAGCAGGACGCGAAGTGGGCCTTCCTCGACGCGATGGAGACACGGATGCCGCAGCTCAAGGCCGCGTCGCCGCTCGCGCTGGTGATGGGCGACCTCAACGTCGGCCACCGGGAGTTCGACATCCGCAACTGGAAGGGCAACGTCAAGAAGGCCGGGTTCCTCCCCCGCGAGCGCGCGTACTTCGACCGCTTCTTCGGCCAGGAGGGCGCAGAGGTCACCGGCGCCGACGGCTCCACCGGCCCCGGCCTCGGCTGGGTCGACATCGGCCGCCGCTTCCACGGCGACGTCGACGGCCCGTACACCTGGTGGTCGATGCGCGGGCGCGCGTTCGACAACGACACCGGGTGGCGCATCGACTACCACCTCGCGACGCCCGAGCTCGGTGCGCGGGTGGCCGACTACCGTGTCGTGCGCGCACCGTCGTGGGACACGCGCTGGAGCGACCACTCCCCCGTCGTCGCCGACTACACGATCGGGCGCTGAGCCGCAGCATCCGCTTTATAGACTTGTCGGATGAGTAGATCGCGCCTGTACTCCGGCATGCAGCCCTCCGCCGACTCCCTTCAGATCGGCAACTACATCGGGGCTCTCATGCAGTGGCGCGACCTGCAGGAGTCGTACGACGCGTTCTTCTCGGTGGTCGACCTGCACGCGATCACCGTCGCTCAGGACCCCGAGCACCTGCGTGAGAAGACGCGCCGCACCGCCGCGCAGTACATCGCCGCCGGCATCGAGCCCTCGAAGTCGACGCTGTACGTGCAGTCGCACGTGCCCGCGCACCCCGAGCTGGCGTGGATCCTGTCGACGATCACCGGCTTCGGCGAGGCCGGGCGCATGACGCAGTTCAAAGACAAGTCCTCGCGCTACGGCTCGGACGCGACCTCGGTCGGGCTGTTCACCTACCCGGTGCTGATGGCCGCCGACATCCTGCTGTACCAGACCGACATCGTGCCGGTGGGCGACGACCAGAAGCAGCACGTCGAGCTCACGCGTGACCTCGCGGAGCGGTTCAACAGCCGCTTCGGCGAGACGTTCAAGGTGCCGATGCCGGTCATCCAGCAGGAGACCGCCCGCATCTACGACCTGCAGAACCCCACCGCGAAGATGTCGAAATCGGCGGAGACCGACGCCGGCGTGCTGTGGCTGCTCGACGACCCCGCGGTGTCGGCGAAGAAGATCATGCGCGCGGTGACCGACTCCGAGGGGTCGGTGCGGTACGACCGCGAGGCCAAGCCCGGGGTCTCGAACCTGCTCGTGATCTACGCGGCCCTGACCGGCCGCCAGATCCCGTCCATCGAGGACGAGTACGCCGGCCGCGGCTACGGCGACTTCAAGAAGGGTCTCGCCGAGGTCGTCGTGAACGAGTTCGGCCCGGTCCGTTCCCGTGCTCTCGAACTGCTGGACGACCCCGCCGAGCTCGACCGCGTCCTCGCCGTCAACGCCGGCAAGGCGTCCGAGGTCGCCGAGCGCACGCTCGCCGACGTCTACGACAAGGTCGGCCTCCTCCGCCGCTCCCGCTGACGCCGGACGGATGCTGCGGCCCCGCGCCGCAGCATCCGTCCCCTCTCGTTCTGGCATCTGCCGCCGTCGCGATCACCGCAGCCGGCCGCCACCCGCCAGCCGCCGGCTGTTCGCAACTCAGGATCGATGCTCGCCAACCCGGGGATCAGCACCTCGAACCCGCATCCGTCCTGAATTACGAACGAAGCCGCGATCCTGCTGCCGAACCCTGCGCTTCTGGCGAGCGACCCCGTGTTGTGCGCAACTCAGGATCAATGCTCGCAAAGCCCGCAAACGCGCCTCGCACGGGCGTGCGTCCTGAGTTACGAACGCGACTGCGATCGAACGCTTCGCCCCTTGGCGGCGATGGCGCGCGAGCGGGAAGAATGGCGGCCACGGGTCGCGACGAGCCCGCGCAGGGCGGAGAGCACTTCGTCCGGTCGCTCCATGATGTCCTTTGCGGTCAAGCGCAGAACCGCGAATCCGCGCTGCGCGAGCCTGAGGTCGCGGGTGTAGTCCTTGACTCGCTGGTCCCAGTCGGCGTGATGTTGCCGGCTGTCGCACTCCACCACGAGCCAGCCGTTGGCGACGATGTCCACGAAGCCGACACCGTCGAACTCGACCTGCAGATCGACCGTGCATCCCAGTCCGAGAAGCATCAGTCGCACGAGCGTCTCCGGACCGGATTGTGCCCTGCCGTCGACGAGTGACCGGAGCACCTCGTACTTTGCGGGAAGGATGTCGAAGATGGTCGCGACGTCTTCGGTCTGTATGAGGCCCTTGTTCACGGCGCTGTCGATCGAGGCGATGGCCGCCCGCGGCGCCTGGCAAAGTACGGCATGAGCGAGTGCCACGACGACGCTCGCGCATGTGGCAGCGCCCGCATCCTCGCGAGGCGCGAGCCAGTGGAGCCGGGTCCCGTGGAGCTTCGCCAAGTTGAGCCGATGAGAGCGATCATGCGGCGACCGCATCCGGCTCATCCGTGGCGCCAGTTGCACGTGAAGTCGGCTGTTCGTCAGCACGAAGACCTCGTGCAGCCTCAGCAACGACAGACAGGTGAGCCGCCCACCCACTCGCACCGCACGGACAACCTCGTCCGGAGCGTCAGCCGGCAAGTAGCGGTCACGTCGTGCACGGATGAGCTCACCCGCCTTGACCGCAGCCGTGATCTGACGGCCGGACAGGCCGTCGGCCAACAGGTCGGCCCGCGTTCGATGAGTGTGCCACACGCTTCAGACGTTGGCGGAGCGCGCCCGGAGTGGGGCGGCAAACGTCAGAACCTGTGGGGGAACCCCTCGGTGAGCCTGTTGGGGAGGAGAGGACATGTTCGTAACTCAGGACGGTTGCCGTCTGCGGACTCGTCCGTGCTCGTCAGGAGACAACCATCCTGAGTTGCGAACCGAGGTTCGGCCCTGACCAGTGCCGCGACGCGCGGCGGCGCGCTGGCGCGGTGGCGGGCGTGCGGCAAGCCTTGGCCTGTACCGCGGACGGCCGGCGATCCCCGCCAGTCGGCTCCGGTTGCCGGGGAGGGGGCGGGGCCGCTGCGGGCACCCCATAGGGTGGGCGGATGGAGCCCGTGACCCTGCGCACCGCGCGCCTGGAGCTGTCCGCACCGCGCACGGACGACGTCGACGCGATCTACGAGGCATGCCAGGACCCCCACATTCAGCGGTACACGCGCGTGCCGTCGCCGTACACGCGCGAGGACGCCGAGAAGTTCATCGGCGCGGTCGCAGAGCAGTGGGCGGGCGAGCAGCACCGCACGTGGGTCATCCGCGAGGGTGCGACGCTCGTCGGCACGATCGGGTTCTACCGCCTCGACGGGCAGGGCAACGGCGAGATCGGGTACTGGATCGCTCCGGGCCGGCGCGGTGGCGGACGCCTCCGCGAAGCCGCGAACGCCGTGATCGACTGGGCCTTCTCGCCCGACGGCGCGGGCCTCACCCGCATCGAGTGGCGTGCGGTCGTCGGCAACGAGGCATCGGCGCGCGTGGCCCGCGCGCTGGGCTTCCGCTTCGAGGGAACCCTCCGCCAGGCCCTGGTCAGCGCCAACGGTCGCGACGACGGCTGGATCGCGGGACTCCTGAAGCAGGACGAACGGATGCCGCGGCCCTGGCCCGTCCTCGGGGACTGACGACCGGGCCGCTCAGGTTGCGCGGCCGCGTCCTGCCGACCGCCGTCGACCGGCCCGCGTGTCGCCGCGGCATGACAGGATGAGCGCATGCCCGAGATGCCCGAGGTGCAGGGACTCGTCGACTTCCTCGGCGAGCGGCTGGCCGGCGTGCAGATCACGCGCGCGACCGTCGCGAACATCGCCGCGCTGAAGACGTACGACCCGCCGATCGATGCCCTCCACGGCCAGGAGATCACGGGCGCCTCGCGCCACGGAAAGTTCATCGACCTCGCGACGACGGGCCCCCACCTCGTGTTCCACCTCGCGAAGGCGGGCTGGCTCCGCTGGTACGACGAGCTGCCGAAGACGATCATCCGCCCCGGCAAGACGCCGATCGCGCTGCGGGTGGCCCTGTCGGACGGAGCGGGGTTCGACCTCACCGAGGCCGGCACGAAGAAGTCCCTCGCCGTCTACGTCGTGCGCGAACCCGCCGATGTGCCCGGCATCGCCCGCCTCGGCCCCGACCCGCTCGATCCCTCCTTCACCCGCGACACCTTCGCCGAGCTGATCGCGGGTCGCCGCACGCAGATCAAGGGGGTGCTGCGCGACCAGATGATCATCGCGGGCGTCGGCAACGCCTACTCCGACGAGATCCTGCACGCGGCGAAGATGTCGCCGTACGCGCTCGCCTCGTCGCTGTCGGACGACGACGTCACGCGCCTGTTCGACGCCATGACCGCGACCTTGACGGATGCTGTCGCCGAGGCATCCGGAAAGCCACCTGCCGAGCTGAAGGACGCGAAGCGCCGGGGCATGCAGGTCCACGGGCGAAGGGGCGAGAAATGCCCGGTGTGCGGCGACGAGGTGCGCAGCGTGTTCTTCGCCGACAACTCGCTCGAGTACTGCCCCACGTGCCAGACCGGCGGAAAGATCCTCGCCGATCGCCGCCTCTCGCGCCTGCTGAAGTAGGGCGTCAGTCCCCTGTCGTGCCCATCAGCACTCGGGCGTCGTCGTCGACCCAGTCGAGCGACTTCGACACGGCCTTGCGCCACTGCCGGTAGCGGCGCTCGCGCTCGTCCTCGGGCATGCGCGGCTCGAATCGCACGTCTTCCCGCCAGTGCGCGCGCAGCTCGTCCAGGCTGCTCCACACGCCGGTCGCGAGACCCGCGGCGTACGCGGCGCCGAGCGCGGTCGTCTCGACGACCTTCGGGCGCACGACGGGGATGCCGAGGATGTCTGCCTGGAACTGCATCAGGAGGTCGTCGCGCGTCATGCCTCCGTCGACGCGCAGCTCGTCGAGCGTGCGGCCGGTGTCGGCGACGACCGCCTCGATGACGTCGCGCGTCTGGAACGCCGTCGACTCGAGCGCCGCGCGGGCGATGTGCGCCTTGTTGACGTAGCGCGTGAGGCCGACCAGTGCGCCGCGCGCGTCGGGGCGCCAGTACGGCGCGAACAGCCCCGAGAACGCCGGCACGAAGTAGGCGCCGCCGTTGTCGTCCACGCTCGCCGCGAGCGTCTCGACGTCTTCGGACCGCTGGATGATGCCGAGGTTGTCGCGCAGCCACTGCACGAGCGAGCCGGTCACCGCGATCGATCCTTCGAGTGCGTAGCGCGCGGGCTCGTCGCCGATCCGGTAGCCGACGGTGGTGATGAGGCCGCTGCCGGAACGCACGATCTCGGTCCCGGTGTTCACGAGGAGGAAGTTCCCGGTGCCGTAGGTGTTCTTCGACTCCCCCGCGTCGAACGCGGCCTGACCGAAGGTCGCCGCCTGCTGGTCGCCCAGGATGCCGGCGATGGGCACCCCGTCGAGCACCGAGGGCAGCGAGGAGTGCCCGACGACCTCGGACGAAGAGCGGATCTCGGGCATCATCGCGCGCGGGATGCCCCACACGGCGAGCAGCTCGTCCGACCAGTCGAGGGTGCGCAGATCCATCAGCAGCGTGCGCGATGCGTTGGTGACGTCGGTGACGTGGATGCCGCCCCGCGCGCCGCCGGTGAGGTTCCACGCCACCCACGTGTCGGGCGTGCCGAACAGCAGCTCGCCGGCTTCGGCGGCGGCGCGCGCGCCGTCCACGTTGTCGAGGATCCACGCGACCTTCGACGCCGAGAAGTAGGTCGCGAGCGGCAGCCCGGTGGTGTCGGCGAAACGATCGGCACCGCCCTCGCCCGCCAGTTCGTCGATGCGCGGCTGCGTGCGGGTGTCCTGCCACACGAGCGCGTTGTGCACGGGGCGCCCGGTGCGCTTCTCCCAGACGATGGCCGTCTCGCGCTGGTTGGTCACGCCGATCGCGGCGACGTCGGATGCTGCGAGCCCGGCGCGCGAGAGACACGACGCGATGACCCACTCGGTGTTGGTCCAGATCTCGACGGGGTCGTGCTCCACGCGTCCGGCCCGGGGGAAGATCTGCTCGTGCTCGCGCTGCGACACGGCGACCACGCCGCCGCCGGCGTCGAACACGATCGCGCGGGTCGAGGTCGTGCCCTGGTCGATGGACAGCACGTGGTCGGGCAACGTCGTCTCCTTGCTCGGCGGGCGGCATCGCCCGCGCGGTGGGCGGCGCGCCGAGGCGCGCGTGCGGTCAGGCTATCGCGCGCCGGTCGGCGTCCAGGACGGATCCGCGGCATGGACCCGGGCGAGCGCGCGCTCCACCTCGAGGGCCGTTCGTGCGGCGTCCCAGTCGAGCACCGGCGCGACCGCTTCCGCCGCCGCGGCCACCCCGTCCGCCGTCGCCTCGCCGACGAAGGCGATGCTGGTGCGCCGCAGCAGGAGATCGTCGAGGTGGGCGACGTCCTCGGTCGCCGCGAGGTGGCGCAGCTCGGCCGAGCTGTAGCCGGGCAGGTGCTCGAGCAGCGCGTCGTCGGGGTCTGCGGCGATCGCGTCGACGACGGCCTCGGCGACCGTGCCGTAGCGGTCGAGCAGCATCGCCACGCGGGCGGCGGGCACGTCGCCGGCATGCGCCGCGATCCACTGCTGACGCGTGCGCTCCGTCGTGGGGTAGCCGCGTCCACCGCCGATCGGCACTCCGCGGGTCGAGGTGCGGCGCGGGCGTGCGAGCAGATCCAGCACGCGGTCGGCGAGATGTTCGGCCGACGCCCGGAACGTCGTCCATTTGCCGCCGATGAGGCTCAGGACCGTGGCATCCCCACCGACCAGCGGCGCAGACTCGACGCGGTAGTCACGAGAGACGAATCCCGGCGAGACGTCGTCATGGCCGGGGAGCGGCCGCACGCCGGCGAACCGGTAGACGATCTGCGAGCGCTCGACCGGGATCGTCGGCAGCACCTGCCCGATCAGCTCGATGAAGTAGTCGACCTCCGCCTCGGTGCAGACGACGGGGTCGGCCATGTCGTGCTCGAGGTCGGTGGTGCCGACGAGGACGCGCCCCTTGAGCGGGTAGATGAGCACGATGCGGCCGTCCTCGTTCTCGAAGAACAGCTCCCGGCCGCCGGTCGCCGCGAGAAGCTCGGGGTGGTCGAGCACGATGTGCGAGCCCTTCGTCCCGCCCATGTACCGCGTCGGGTCGCCGAGGGCGAGGTTCGTGAGGTCGGTCCACGGACCGCTCGCGTTGACGATGACGGATGCCGTGAACCGGGTCTCCTCACCGGTCAGCGCGTCGCGCAGCACGACCCGCCCGCCGTCGACGCCGACGGCCGCGGTGTAGTTGGCGGCGCGGGCGCGGTCGCCGCCGGCGGCGCGCCCGTCACGGAGCACGTCGATGGCGAGGCGCTCGGGATCGTGGAGGGACGCGTCCCAGTACGTCGCTGTGTACTTCACGTCGGGGTTCAGTCGAGGCAGCTGCGCGAGCGACCGCTTGCGCCCGTGGAACGTGTGCCGCGGCACGGTGCCCGTGCCGAACACGCCGCCGCCACGCGAGAACGAGTCGTAGATCACGAGACCGATCTTGATGAGCGCGGCACCGCGCTCGTGGTGCCGGCCGCCGTGGCGCAGGAATCGCAGTGGCGCCGACAGCACCCCCGAGAACGTCGAGAAGATCGGGATGGTGGTCTGCAGCGGCCGCACGTAGTGCGGGGCGATGCGCAGCAGCCCGTTGCGCTCGGTCACCGCCTCGTGCACGAGCCGGAACTCACCGTTCTCGAGGTAGCGGATGCCGCCATGGATCATGTGCGACGAGGCCGCCGACGCGCCGCTGACGAAATCGTCGCGCTCCACGAGCGCGACGTCCACCCCCTGCATCGCGAGGTCGCGGAAGGTGGCGAGGCCGTTGATGCCGCCGCCGACGATCAGCACGTCCGCATACGGCCGCTCCGCCAGCGTCGTCCGTCCTCGTTCCGCAGCCCGTGCCGCCATCGCGTCCCCCATCGTCGTGCTGTCCGCTCTTCTATGATGGCACCGCTGGACGTCCTTGCAGGCGAGATGCACATACGTGCACGATGAGACCATGGACCAGATCGGCGACGCCCGCACGATGCAGCGTGCGCTCACGGCCGCGCACCTCTATTACGTGCAGGACCGCACCATGGACGCGATCGCGCGGGAGCTCGGCACGTCGCGCTCGACGGTGTCGCGGCTGCTCACGCACGCCCGCGCGACGGGGATCGTCGACATCCGCATCCGGTCTCCCTTCGCCGCGCCGCAGCGCCTCGAAGAACGCCTGGCGGAGCGCTTCGGCATCCTCGCGCAGGTCGTTCCCGTCCCCGACGACGCCACCGAGGTCGACCGTCTCCAGCGCGTCGCCGTCGCAGCCGCGCACGCGCTCCTCGACCTCGTGCAGGACGACATGACCGTGGGCGTCGCGTGGGGCTCGACGACCGCGGCGGTGAGCAGGCATCTCGTTCCGACGTCGGTGCACGGCGCGACATTCGTGCAGCTGAACGGCTCGGGCAACACCCATTCGACGGGCCTCCTGTACGCGAGCGAGATCCTGAGCCGGTTCGCCGCCGCGTACGACGGGAGCGCCCAGCAGTTCCCCGTCCCCGCGTTCTTCGACGACCCCGCCACGAAGGACGCGATGTGGCGTGAACGCAGCACGCGGCGCATCCTCGACATGCTGCCCACGATGGACCTCGTGCTCTTCAGCACCGGGTCGGCCGGCTCCCGCGTACCGAGCCACGTGTACAGCGGCGGCTATCTCGAGCCCGCCGAGCTCGACCAGCTCACCGAGGAGGGCGTCGTCGGCGATGTGGCGACGGTCTTCTACCGCGCCGACGGCTCGAGCGACGGCATCGCCCTGAACGACCGGGCCACCGGACCCAGCCTCGACCTGCTGCGCGGCATCCCCCGACGCGTCTGCGTCGTATCGGGGGTGTCGAAGCTCGCGAGCCTCCGAGGCGCCCTCGCGGCGCGGATCGCGACCGATCTCGTCGTCGACGAGGCGACGGCGCGGGCCCTCCTGGAGTGAGGTTCCGGCGACACGGCGTGCGCCTCGACTTCATGCGACGACATGGAATGAATGGACGGATGCCGCGTTGACTACACTCGTGAGCATCAACGTGCTCCGGGGTCGGTGAGAATCCGAACCGGCGGTGACAGTCCGCGAGCCAAGGCATCAGCATTCGATTCGGATGCCGCCGCGGCCGATCCGGTGGAATTCCGGAACCGACGGTGATGCGACTGGTCTCCTCAGGAGGCGGGTCGCTAGTCCGGATGGGAGGCAGCACTGAGGCGACGCCATGCGCGCCTCCGCTTCCCGTGCCCCGGAGCGTCGAGAACGACGAGACGAGGGGCCGGATGGCGAGCACAGCGGAACACGACGCGATGCGTCGGGCGCTGACGATCGCGCAGCGCGGTCCGCGCGGGGTCAACCCGCAGGTCGGCGCGCTCCTGCTGTCCCCCGACGGCGAGGTGCTCGCCGAGGGCTGGCACCGCGGCGCCGGAACCCCGCACGCCGAGGTCGACGCACTGGCGAAGCTCGCCCCGGGCGCCGCGCGCGGCGCGACCGCGATCGTGACTCTCGAGCCCTGCAACCACACGGGGCGCACCGGACCCTGCTCCGAGGCGCTCATCGCGGCGGGCATCACGCGGGTCGTGTACGCCATCGCGGACCCCGGCGACCACTCCTCAGGCGGTGGGACGCGCCTGCGCGCGGCCGGCGTCGAGGTCGAGGCTGGCCTCCTCGCCGCAGAGGCGACCGTCCTCCTCGACTCGTGGCTGACCGTCCAGCGCCTGGGCCGCCCGCACGTGACCGTCAAGTGGGCGCAGAGCCTCGACGGCCGGGCAGCCGCGTCCGACGGCACGAGCCAGTGGATCACCGGACCGCGGGCGCGCTCCGATGTCCACCGACGCCGCTCCGCGGCCGACGCGATCGTCGCCGGCACCGGGACGGTCCTCGCGGACGACCCGGCGCTCACCGCGCGCGCCGAGGACGGCTCGCTCCTCGCGCACCAGCCGGTTCCCGTGGTCGTCGGCGCACGTGCCGTGCCCGACGCGGCGGCCGTGCGGCAGCATCCCCATGCCTTCCTGCAGTACCCCGGCGACGACGCCTCGGGCGGCCTGCCCGCCATGCTCGAAGACCTGCGCCGCCGCGGCGTGCAGCGCGTCTTCGTCGAGGGCGGCCCCGCCGTCGCCGCGTCGTTCCTGCGTGAGCGGCTCGCCGACGAGCTGCTCGTCTACATCGCACCGGTGCTGCTCGGCGGCGACCGCCTCGCACTGCAGGACATCGGGGTCACGACCATCGGCGAGGCACGACGCCTTGCCGTGGCATCCGTCATACCCCTCGGCGACGATCTGCTGCTCGTCGCCTCCCCCACGTCGGAAGGAGACGAGTGATGTTCACCGGAATCGTCGAAGAGGTCGGCGAGGTCACCGCCGTGGCGCCGTCGGGAGACGGCGTGCGCGTGACGGTGCGCGGGCCGAAGGCCGTGTCGGATGCTGCGCACGGCGACTCGATCTCCGTCAGCGGCGTGTGCCTCACCGTCGTCGATCAGGGGCCCGACTGGTTCACCGCCGACGTGATGAAGCAGACGCTCGACATGTCGACGCTGGAGGGCGTCGCCCCGGGCCGCGTCGTGAACCTCGAACGCGCGACGGCCGCGCATGGCCGTCTCGGCGGGCACATCGTGCAGGGCCACATCGACGGCACCGGCGAGGTGCTCGAGGTGCGCCCGGGCGCCGAGTGGCAGGTGCTGCGCATCTCGGTGCCCGCCGAGCTCGCACCCCTCGTCGTCGACAAGGGCTCGATCGCCGTCGACGGCGTCTCGCTCACGGTGAGCGGCGCCAGCCCCGCCGCCCCCGGCGACGGCTGGTTCGAGGTCTCCCTCATCCCCGAGACCCTCGCCGCGACGACGCTCGGCGCCCGTGTGCCGGGCGACCGCGTCAACCTCGAGACCGACATACTGGCGCGCCACGTGCAGCGGCTGCTCTCTTTCACGGCACCGGCCGCGCCCGAACTGCCCGCGGACTCGTCCGCACCCACGGAAGGAGGCTCGAAATGAGCCTTGCCACGATCCCCGACGCCCTGGAGGCGCTGCGCGCCGGCCGGCCCGTCATCGTCGCCGACGATGAGAACCGCGAGAACGAGGGCGACGTCATCCTCTCGGCGCAGCTCGCCACGCCCGAGTGGGTCGCGTGGACCGTCCGCTGGACGAGCGGCTTCCTATGCGCGCCGATGCCCGCCGACTGGGCCGACCGCCTCGACCTGCCACCGATGGTGGAGAACAACGAGGACGCGCGGGGCACGGCCTACACGGTGAGCGTGGACGCCGCCGACCGCGTGTCGACGGGCATCAGCGCCGCCGACCGCGCCCACACGCTCAACGTGCTCGCGGACCCCGAGTCGACCCCCACGAGCGTGATCCGCCCCGGCCACATCCTGCCGCTGCGCGCCGTCGACGGCGGCGTGCGCGAGCGTGCCGGCCACACCGAGGCCGCCGTCGAGCTCATGAAGCTCGCCGACCTCGCACCGGTCGGCGTCATCGGCGAGGTCGTCGCCGAGGACGGCAGCATGATGCGCCTGCCCGGCCTGCAGGAGCTGGGGGCAGAGTACGGCATCCCGGTCATCACGATCGAGCAGCTCGCCGCCTACCTCGACGAGAACGTGCCGTGCGACCCCGCGATCCGCAACGCCCACAAGCGCCGCGTGAGCCTTCGTGCCGAGGCGCACGTGCCCACCGCGCACGGCGAGTTCCGGTTCCTCGCGTACAAGGACCGCATCACCGGCACCGACCACATCGCCGTCGTCTCGGGCGAGCTCGGCGACGCGCCGCTCGTGCGCGTGCACTCGGAGTGCCTCACGGGTGAGGCGTTCGGCTCGCTCAAGTGCGAATGCGGCCCGCAGCTCGAGGCCGCGCTGGACGCCATCGAGCAGGACGGCGGCGTGGTCATCTACATGCGCGGCCACGAGGGTCGCGGGATCGGCCTCATCAACAAGCTCCGCGCCTACTCGCTGCAGGAGCGCGGCCTCGACACCGTCGACGCCAACCTCGCGCTGGGCCTTCCGGCCGACGCCCGCGACTACGCGGCGGCCGCCGGCATCCTCACCGACCTCGGCATCGAGAAGGTGCGCCTGCTGACCAACAACACCGACAAGGTCAAGCAGCTGCGGGAGCTCGGCCTCGACATCGTCGAGCAGGTGCCGCTCCTGGTCGGCGTCGGCCCGAACAACCACCAGTACCTGGAGACGAAGCGCGACCGCATGGGCCACCTCATCGCGGAAGAGGACCTGGCCGACGCGCTGGCGCAGATGCACGAAGGAGCAGAACGATGAGCGGCAAGGGCGCACCCGAGGCGACCGCACCCGTCGACGGCAGCGGACTCGACGTGGTCGTCGTCGCGGGCACGTGGCACGAGACGATCACCGACGGCCTGATCGCCGGCGCCGAGCGCGCCGCCGCGGCCGCGGGCGCCTCGCACCGGCTGGTGCGCGTGCCCGGGTCGTTCGAGCTCCCCGTCGTGGCGAAGGCGGCGCTGGAGGCCGGAGCCGACGCGGTCGTGGCGCTGGGCGTCATCATCCGCGGCGGCACGCCCCACTTCGAGTTCGTCTCGAACGCGGCGACCGACGGCCTGACGCGGGTCGCGCTCGACACCGGCAAGCCGGTCGGCTTCGGCGTGCTGACGCTCGATGACGAGGCTCAGGGCATCGCCCGCGCGGGACTCGAGGGCTCCGTCGAGGACAAGGGCTTCGAAGCCGCCGACGCGGCCATCCGCACCGCCGTCGTGCTCCGCGACCTGCGCGCCTGACGCCGTGCGGAGATCTACCCTTTCGCGATTCCCAGACTTCTGGAAACCCGCGAGAGGGGAGATCTCCGCACATCTGGCGACCAAGCAACCTTCAGCTAGACTGATGGCATGGAAATCCTCCGCCACGTCGTCGTGCTCGTCCACCTCGTGGGCTTCGCCATCCTCTTCGGCGCCTGGGTCGTCGAAGCGGTGAACGGAAAGCACCAGATCACGCGCCTCATGAACTGGGGCCTCGCGATCGCCGGCCTCGCCGGCCTCATCCTCGCCGCCCCGTGGGGCATCGATTACGAGCTGAACTACGTCAAGATCGGCGTGAAGCTCGTCATCCTCGTCGTCATCGGCGCGCTCCTCGGCATCGGCGCGGGCCGGCAGCGCAAGACCGGCTCGGTGCCCGGCGCGATCTTCTGGTCGATCGGCGTGCTGACCTTCGCGAACGCCGCGATCGCCGTGCTCTGGCGCTGACCGCCTGATTCACGGAACGGATGCTGCAGCCCTGGGCCGCAGCATCCGTTTTCCGTCTCCGCGCACGGCGCGCGATCGCGGGAGTAGGCTGGTTGTTCGTGCCGGGCGACCACGCCTGCACCCACGGTGATCCAGTGCAGTGCCGCCCGACGCGTCACCCTGCGCCCGGCGACCGCCCACCGCCGCATCCCATCCGGATGCCCCGCTCCGCGCATGCCCAGGTGAATATGTCCTCCCCCACCACCGCCACCACGGCGGCTCCTGCCAATCCCCGTTCCCGCGTCATCCTGGCGAGCCTCGTCGGCACCACGATCGAGTTCTACGACTTCTACGTCTACGCGACCGCCGCCGTCCTCGTCTTCCCGATCCTCTTCTTCCCGACCGGCAACGACACCACGTCGCTGCTGCTGTCGTTCAGCGTCTTCGGCGCCGCGATGATCGCGCGTCCGCTCGGCGCCATCGTCTTCGGCCACTTCGGCGACCGGTTCGGCCGCAAGGCGACCCTCGTCGCGTCGCTGCTCACGATGGGTATCGCGACCTTCCTCATCGGGTGCCTGCCGACGTTCAACGAGATCGGCGTGTGGGCCGCGGTGCTGCTGCTCGTGCTGCGACTCGCCCAGGGCTTCGCGCTCGGTGGCGAGTGGTCGGGAGCAGCCCTCGTCGCGACCGAGAACGCGCCCAAGGGCAAGCGCGCCTGGTACGGCACGTTCCCGCAGCTGGGCGCACCGCTCGGCTTCATCATCGCGAACTCGGTGTTCCTGGCGATCAACTACCTGCTCCCCCACCCGGATGGCGCCGGTCAGCGGTCGGCCGACTTCCTCGCGTGGGGCTGGCGCGTGCCGTTCCTGTTCTCAGCCGTCATGGTGGTCATCGGCCTGTGGGTGCGTCTGCGCCTCGTCGAGTCCGAGACGTTCGTCAAGGCCGAGGAGAAGGGCGCGATCCGCAAGTTCCCGCTCGGCACCGTCATCCGTCACCACTGGTGGCACCTGATCCTCGGCACGTTCATCATGCTGGCGACCTACGTGCTGTTCTACCTGATGACGAACTTCACGCTGTCGTACGGCACCAAGGCCGCCGACCTCGAGACCGCATCGGCCGCCGCGCAGAAGGCCGCTGAGGCGGCCGGCCAGTCGTTCGACCCGGCCGCTTTCGCCGCGCAGTTCTACCCGGGCCTCGGCTTCGGCTACACCGACTTCGTGCTGATGCAGATCATCGGCGTCGTGTTCTTCGGCATCTTCACGCTGCTGTCCGGCCCGATCGCCGACGCGATCGGCCGCCGCCGGCTGCTCCTGTGGGTGACCGCGCTCATCATCGTGTTCGGTCTGACGTTCAACCTGTTCCTTTCGCCGCAGCTCGACCCGAAGTTCACGGGCGCACTCACCCAGGCGTTCCTCATCTTCGGGTTCATGCTGATGGGCTCGACCTTCGGCCCGATGGGAGCCGTGCTGCCGGAGCTCTTCCCCACGAACGTCCGCTACTCGGGCTCGGCCATCTCGTACAACGTGTCGTCGATCCTCGGTGCGGCGCTCGCCCCGATCGTCGCGGTCGCGCTGTGGGCCGGCGCCGACGGCAGCCCGTGGCTCGTCGGCGTCTACCTCTCGGCGATGGGTGTGCTGACGTTCATCGCCCTCCTCCTCTCACCCGAGACGAAGGACGTCGACTACGACGCAGACCTGGGCGTGGGAGCCACCGGCTCGCTCTGACCCCGGCTTCGCAGGACGACGGATGCTGCAGCCCCGCGCGGGCTGCAGCATCCGTCGTCTTCGCATCCCGCGGCCCGAACGCCTCGCACTGCCCGCGTCAGATCGCGTCGGTGCCGTCGCGCATGGCGCGATCGCGCGCGAGCTGCGCCTCGCGACGCGCCAGGCGACGCTGCCGCAGAGTCTCGCGATCGGCGGTGCGCTCCTTCTCTTCGCGCTCCCGCTGCCTGCCTCCGAAGTGCGCCGACGCCAGGAGCATCGCGGTCAGCACCAGCGCCAGCGCGCGGGCGATCCACAGGAGCGTCTCGGACTCGACCGTGTAGCCGAACGGGATGCCGAGCAGCGCGAACAGCACCGGCAGGGCGCCCGCGCGGCCGGGCGGCAGGTCGTCGAGGGCGAAGGCGCCGACGAACACGAAAGTGGTGAGCAGCGCGCCGGCGGTGCCCCAGAACAGCAGCCACCCGCCGCCCGGCTTGCCGGTGACGAGGTGCAGGATGCCGCGTCCGAGCGCCTCGAGCGGCAGGAGGAACAGGAACAGCGCGAGGAACCCCAGGAGCGCCGCGAGGTATGCGAACACCAGGAACCACAGCACGTCGACGAAGGGCGGCCAGTCCGCTCCGGTTCCCTCGGAGAGCAGCCCCGGGGTGATGACCGCCGTCATCGCCGCGGGGAGGTACCACATCAGCCTCGTGCGGGAGTCGCGCCCATCGCCGGTGCGCGCCCACCAGATCCGGATGTAGACCGCGACGAGCACCATGAGCACCCCGAAGGCGCCCACGATCTCGCCCAGGCTGTCATCCCAGGGCAGGCTGCCGAACCCGATCGAGACGACGACGGCCGACGCGATGCCGATCGCGCAGAGGACGAGTTCGACGACCAGCACGGGATCAGTCGAGGAACAGCGCGCGGAGGCGCTTCGTGGTGAACACCAGGCCGATCGCGATCATCACGACGTAGTAGAGGACGTGCCACCACATCTCGGGCGTGAGGATGCCGGTCGTGAGTCCGCGGACGAGCTCGACGCCATGCCACAGCGGGAACGCCATGATGATGTGCTGGATCCACTCGGGGTAGATCGTGATCGGGTACAGCGTCGCCGAGAACAGGAACATCGGCAGCAGCACGAAGTTGATCCAGTCCATCTGCTGGAACGTCTTCATATAGCTCGTGACGGCCATGCCGAGGCTCGCGAACCCGAACGCGATGAGCAGCACCGCGGGCAGGGCGAGGATCGCCGTCCACGCGAGGTTGAGGCCGAGGATCTGCATGATGATCATGAACCCGCTCGCGTACAGCAGGCCGCGCAGCAGCGCGTACAGGATCTCGCCCAGCGCGACATCGAGCGGACCGAGCGACGTCGCGAGCATGCCCTCGTAGAGCTTGCCGTAGTTGAGCTTGAAGAAGACGTTCCACGTCGAGTCGTAGATCGCCCCGTTCATCGCCGAGACGGCGAGGAGCGCCGGTGCGATGAACGCCGCGTACGGCACCTCGACGCCGCTGGAGGTCTGCACGTCGCCGATGAGGGCGCCCAGGCCGATGCCCATCGAGGCGAGGTAGAACACGGGCTCGAAGAAGCCCGAGAGCACGACGGCCCAGCTCGACGAGCGCGCGGCGATGAGGCCGCGCTGGACGACGGACTGCGGGTTGCCCGCCCAGAGGGCGCGCACCCCGCCGGCGCGGACGGCGCCGGTCTCGGTTCCGGTCGCGACGCTCATTCGCCCAGCCTCCTCTGGAAGATGCGGCGGCCGATGAGGTACCCGCCGATCGAGAGCAGGAGCAGGTAGCCGACGTGGACGACGATCGCGAACGGATCGATCGGCAGGCCGTAGGTGACGACGCGGCCGAGCTCGGTCGCGTGCCACAGCGGCGACACCCAGCCGATCCACTGCAGCCACAGCGGCAGCGTGTCGAGCGGATAGAAGGTGCCGGAGAACAGGAACATCGGCATGAAGACGAAGCGCTGCACGAGTGCGATCTGGCCCTTGTCGTCGGTGATCGACGCGGCGTAGGCCATGTACGGGATGCCGAACGAGAGGCCCGCGAGCAGGCCGATGGGGATCGTGAGCCAGCCCGTCTGCGGGTCGGGCACCGCCTGGAACAGCCACAGGAACAGGTAGTACGCGACCGTGACGACGATGATGCGCGCCGAGGCGCCGGCGACGACGCCGCCGGCGATCTGCCCGGGTGTGAGTCCGGTCGCGCTGAACCCGAAGAAGTACCGGCGCCACTTGAACCCGGCCATCACCGGATACGAGAACTCCTCGGACGCGACCGAGATCGCGGCGGTCATGAGGAGCGCCGGCGCGACGAACACGAGGTACGAGACCTCGACGCCGTTCTGGGTGATCGGAGCGTCGATGAGCGCGGCGAGGCCGACGGCGAGCCCCAGCAGATAGAGGATCGGCTGGCCGAGCGCGCCGACGATGATCGTCCAGCCGTATGCGCGCATGGCTCGGACCATGTGCTCGGTGACGTACCACGTGCCGAATGCGCGGGGCTTGCGACCCCACTGCATCGCCTCGGCGCGCAGCTCGTCGAGCGACGGCTGCACGCGCGTCGCGGAGGCCGGAGCGGCGCCGGAGTCTTCGGGAGGGAGCGTCATTCGATCAGCGACCTTCCGGTGAGCCGGAGGAAGACGTCCTCGAGGCTGGAGCGACGCACGAGCGACGTGATCGGGGTGAGACCTCGATGCGCCACGGTCTCGAGTGCCGCCTCGCCGTCGTTCGCGTACACGAGGATACGGTCGGGAAGCACCTCGACGCGGTCGCCGATGCCCTCGAGCTGCGGGGCGACCTGCTCGTTGCGGTCGGAGCCGAAGCGCACCTCGAGCACCTCGCGGCTGGAGTGCTCGCGGATGAGCGAGGCCGGCGTGCCCTCAGCCATGATGCGGCCCTTGTCGACGACGATCAGCCGGTCGCACAGCTGCTCGGCCTCGTCCATGTAGTGCGTCGTCAACACGAGCGTCGTGCCGCGCTCCTTCAGCCGGAACAGGCGGTCCCACAGCACGTGGCGCGCCTGCGGGTCGAGACCGGTGGTCGGCTCGTCGAGCAGCAGGATGCGCGGGTCGTTGATGAGGCCGCGTGCGATCGTGAGCCGGCGCTTCATGCCGCCGGACAGCTGCTCGACCTTGCTCTTCGCCTTGTCTTCGAGCTGCGCGAACGCGAGGAGCTCGTCGGCCTTCTGGTGGCACACCTTGCCGGGCAGCCCGAAGTAGCGCCCGTAGATGTAGAGGTTCTCGCGCGCGTTGAGCTCGCCGTCGAGGTTGTCCTGCTGGGGCACCACACCCAGGCGCGAGCGGATCTCAGGGCCGTAGCGGTCGGGGTCGAGCCCGAGGATCGTGAGGTCGCCTGCGGTACGCGTCGACACCGCGCCGACCATCTTCATCGTCGTGGACTTGCCGGCGCCGTTCGGGCCCAGGAGGCCGAACGACTCGCCCGGCGCCACCTCGAACGACAGTCCGTCGACGGCGAGGAAGTCGGGCTTGCCTTTGACCTTGTAGGCCTTGACGAGGTTCTCAGCGGTGATCACGGGGGCGGGCACCGGACTACCCTAACGCCCCGCTCCGACACGCCCATGCCCGCACCCACACCCGTCCTCGCCCCCTTCCCCCTCGTTCGGAGAGAATGCGTCAACGCACGTTGACACGCCCCACCGCGTCAACTACGGTTGACGACGGATGCCGCGGCCCGCGGCATCCGTCATCGGAAACGAGGGGCGCGCGATGAGCGGCGACGAACTGACCACCCTGATCGGGGCGGCCGGCGAGCGCGAGCCGATCGCGGAGCTGCACCGTCTCGCCGAGGTGCGCCGCGAGCTCGCCCGCGCCGAAGAGGTGCAGGTGCGCAAGGCCCGCAACCTCGGCTTCTCGTGGCAGGCGATCGCGGGCGCCCTCGGCGTGAGCCGACAGGCCGTCCACAAGAAGTACGGTCGAAGGTAAGCCCCTTCACGAACGAGGTACACCCATGCCCTCCGCCGATCTCGACGAAGCCCCCGCCCCCGCGGCCTCCCCTGCGGAATCCCCGCGCGCCCGGCGCGGGCGCTCCCGCCGCGGCAAGGCCGAAGAGGGGCCGCGCGCGACCTTCTCGCAGCTGCTCCCCTACCTGTTCGAGCACAAGCGCACGCTGGCCGTCGTGGTGGTGCTGAGCATCCTGAGCGCAGGTGCCTCGCTCATCCAGCCACTGCTGGTGGGCCAGGTGATCACACGGGTGCAGGAGGGCCTCGATCTGGGCCTGCTCATCTGGGCGCTCGTCGGGTTCGTCGTGCTGGCCTCCCTCATCTCGGGCTGGCAGCACTACCTCCTGCAGCGCACGGGCACCGCCGTCGTGTACTCGAGCCGCCGCCGGCTCATCTCCCGCATCCTGCACCTGCCGATCAGCGAGTTCGATGCGCGCCGGACCGGCGACCTCGTCTCCCGCGTCGGCAGCGACACCACGCTGCTGTACGCCGCCCTCACGCAGGGGCTCGCGGACTCCGTCGGCAACGCCCTGCTGTTCGTCGGTGCACTCGTCGCGATGGCGATCATCGACCCGCTGCTGCTCGCGATCATCGTGCTGGTGATCGGCGTCTCGGTGCTCGGCGTGGTCGCGCTGAGCGGCCGCATCCGCACGGCGTCGACCGAGCAGCAGGAGAAGGTGGGCGCCCTCGCGTCGGGCGTCGAACGCGCCGTCGGCTCGATCCGCACCGTTCGCGCGTCGGGCGCGACCACTCGCGAGGTCGACGCCGTCACGGCGCAGGCGACCGAGGCCTACACGGTCGGCGTGCGCATCGCGAAGGTCTCGGCGCTCGTGGTGCCGATCGCGGGCATCGCGCTGCAGGTGTCGCTGCTCGTGGTCATCGGACTCGGCGGCTTCCGCGTCGCGACCGGCGCACTGTCGATCGCGAGCCTCGTGACCTTCATCATGTTCCTCTTCATGCTCATCGCACCGCTCGGCTCGTTCTTCGGCGCGATCACGTCCGTCAGCCAGGCACTCGGCGCCCTGGGCCGCATCCAGGAGGTGCTCGACCTCCCCACCGAGTCGCAGGACGACGCCGCCGTCGCCGCACGCGCCCTCCGACAGGCTCAGGGACCGGTCGCTGAGCCCGTCGAAGCGGCCGCGATCGAGTTCCGCGACGTGCGGTTCCGCTACCCCGCGAACGTCGTCGAGGCGCGCCGCAAGGCCGAGTCCGAGGCGCTGGCGGTGCTCGAGAGCGCGCACGTCGACACGTCGACGATCGTGCTCGGCGACGGGGCGGGCGACACCGGCCTCGAAGAGCTGACGGATGCTGCAGCATCCGTGTCCGCAGACGCCGACGTGCTGCGGGGCGTGTCGTTCTCGGTCCCGCGCGGGGCGCGCGTCGCGCTCGTGGGTCCGTCGGGCGCCGGCAAGAGCACGACCCTCGCGCTCATCGAGCGCTTCTACGACCCGACCGGCGGTGCGATCCTGCTCGACGGTGCGGACGTGCGCGCCCTCGACCGCGAGGACCTGCGCGCGCAGCTCGGGTACGTCGAGCAGGACGCCCCGACGCTGGCTGGGACGATCGGCGACAACCTGCGACTCGCGTCGCCCGAGGCGTCCGACGCGGAGTGCGAAGCGGTGCTGCGCGCGGTGAACCTCGGCGACGTGCTCGACCGCAACCCGCTCGGGGTCGACGCGCCGGTCGGTGAATCGGGCGTCATGCTCTCGGGTGGCGAGCGCCAGCGGCTCGCGATCGCCCGCGCACTGCTGGCCGCTCCCCCGATCCTGCTGCTCGACGAGTCCACGTCGTCGCTGGACGGCCTCAACGAGCAGCGCATGCGCGAGGCGATCGACGCGGTCGCCGCAGGACGCACGCTCATCGTGATCGCGCACCGCCTGTCGACGGTCGTCGACAGCGACCACATCGTCGTCATGGAGCACGGCCGCGTCGTCGGCCAGGGCACCCACTCGGAGCTCGTGCAGACCACCCCGCTGTACCGCGACCTTGCGAAGCACCAGCTCCTGGTCTGACGGAGACATGCGGGCGCCCGGCCCCTCTGCCAAGAAGAGGGCCGGGCGCCGGTCTGTGCGACGGCTCTCCGTCGCGGGAAGCGGATGCCTCGACCCTCTCGCACAGGTGGGGCCGGGGCATCCGTCTCCAGATCTTTCAGGCGCGCTGCAGGCGGTACCGGAGCGCTGCGAGCTCGGCCCACAGCGGGGCGGGCACGCGACCTTCGAAGGTGCGGTAGAACTCCTCGGTCAGGTCCGCCTCGTGCAGCCACCGCTGCGGGTCGACTTCGAACAGCTCGTCGAGGTCGGCCTGCGAGACATCGATGCCGTCGAGGTCGAGGTCCTCGCCGCGGGGCAGGCGGCCGATCGGGCTGTCGACCGCGCCGACCTCGCCCTCGATGCGGCGGATGATCCAGTCGATCACGCGCGAGTTGTCGCCGAAGCCCGGCCACAGGAAGCGGCCGTCCGCGCCCTTGCGGAACCAGTTGACCTGGAACACGCGCGGCGCGCGGTCGAAGCGCAGCTTCTGCCCGACCTGCAGCCAGTGCCCGAAGTAGTCGGCCATGTTGTAGCCGCAGAACGGCAGCATGGCGAACGGGTCGCGGCGCAGCTCGCCGACCGTGCCCTCCTGGGCCGCCGTCTTCTCCGACGAGATGTTCGAGCCCATGAAGACGCCGTGGGTCCAATCGGTGGCCTCGATCACGAGCGGCACGTTGGTGGCGCGACGGCCGCCGAAGAGGATCGCGTCGAGCGGCACGCCCTGCGGCGCGTCCCAGTCGTCGGCGATCTGCGGGCACTGGGCCGCGGCGACGGTGAAGCGCGAGTTCGGGTGGGCGGCGGGACGACCGGATGCCGGGGTCCAGGGCTTGCCCTCCCAGTCGGTGAGCTCGGCCGGGGCCTCGTCGGTGAGTCCCTCCCACCACACGTCGCCGTCGGGGCGCAGCGCCACGTTCGTGAAGATCGTGTTGCCCCACAGCGTCTCGACCGCCGTGACGTTCGTGGACACGCCGGTTCCCGGCGCCACGCCGAAGAACCCGGCCTCGGGGTTGATGGCCCAGAGGCGCCCGTCCTCGCCGGGGCGCAGCCACGCGATGTCGTCGCCGAGCGTCTCGACGCGCCAGCCCGGGATCGTCGGGCGGAGCATCGCGAGGTTGGTCTTGCCGCACGCCGACGGGAAGGCGGCCGCGATGTGGTAGGCCCGGCCCGCCGGGTCGATCACGCGGATGAGGAGCATGTGCTCGGCGAGCCAGCCCTCGTCGCGGCCGATGACCGACGCGATGCGCAGGGCGAAGCACTTCTTCGCGAGGATCGCGTTGCCCCCGTACCCCGAGCCGAACGACCAGACCTCGAGGGTGTCGGGGAAGTGCACGATGTACTTCTCGTCGTTGCAGGGCCACGCGACATCGGCCTGGCCGGGCTGCAGCGGGGCGCCGACCGAGTGCACGGTCTTGACCCAGTGCGCACCGCCGGCGATCTCGCGCAGCACGTCGGTGCCGACGCGCGTCATGATGCCGATCGAGGTGACGGCGTAGGCGCTGTCGGTCACCTGCACGCCGATGTGCGACAGCGGACCGCCGACAGGCCCCATGGAGAACGGCACGACGTACATCGTGCGGCCCCTCATCGACCCCTCGAACAGCGGCGTGATGGTGGCGCGGATCTCGTCCGGAGCGGCCCAGTTGTTCGTGGGGCCGGCGTCCTCCTCGCGCTCGGACGCGATGAACGTGCGCGCCTCGGTGCGTGCGACGTCGCTCGGGTGCGAACGGGCGAGGTACGAGCCCGGGCGCCACTCGGGGTTGAGCTTGATGAGCTTGCCCTCGGCGACCATCTCGTGCAGCAGCGCGTCGTTCTCGGCGCGCGAGCCGTCGACCCAGTGGATGCGTGCGGGCTGCGTGAGGGCGGCGATCTCGTCGACCCACGCGCGCAGTGCGACCATGCCTTCGCCCTGAACGGTCGGCGCTTCGCCATACGTCCGGGTGAGGGTGGGACGGGCGGAGGTGGAGCCTTCGGTTCGGGTGAAGATGTCGGCAAGGGCCATGGTGTCGCTCCTCGTTGATTCGACCGTCAGATGGTTTCGACGATGCAGATTCATGCTCTTCCTCTACTTTCGGGGGTTGCCGTCGCCTCTTCCCACGAAATGTGGTGTCAAGAGTTGCAAATCTTTCGCTACGATCAAGGAATGCCCCCCACCGCTCTGGAACTGTCGACCCTGGGCCACCGCATCCGTCATCAGCGTCTCGCCCACGGCTACACGCTCGATGAGCTCGGCGCCCTGGTCGGGGTCGCCGGGAGCCAGCTCAGCCTGATCGAGAACGGCAAGCGCGAGCCCAAGCTGTCGCTGCTCCAGGCGATCGCGTCGACGACCGGGGTCGAGGTCGGCGACCTCCTCTCGGCGGAGCCGCCCAACCGCCGTGCCGCGCTCGAGATCGAGCTCGAGCGCGCGCAGTCGGGGTCGGTCTTCCGCCAGCTGGGCGTCACACCGATCAAGGTCACCAAGGGCATGAGCGACGACACGATCGAATCGGTGCTGGGCCTGCACCGCGAACTGCAGCGCCGCGAGCGCGAGGCGATCGCCACTCCCGAAGAGGCGCGCCGGGCGAACACCGAGCTGCGTCTCATGATGCGCGAGCGCGACAACTACCTCCCTGACATCGAGAAGCTCGCCGAGAAGCAGCTCAAGGCGGCGGGGCACGTGTCAGGCGCCCTCACGCACCGGACCGTCAGCATCATGGCCGAGAAGCTCGGCTTCGAACTCATCTACGTGAACGACCTGCCCCACTCGACGCGCTCGGTCACCGACCTCGAGCACGGCCGCATCTATCTGCCCCCGGCATCCATCCCCGGCGGTCATGGCCTCCGGTCGATGGCGCTGCAGGCGATGGCGCACCGGCTGCTCGGCCACAAGCGGCCGACCGACTATGCGGACTTCCTGCAGCAGCGCCTCGAGATCAACTACTACGCGGCGTGCTGCCTCATGCCCGAGACCGCGTCGGTGGCCTTCCTGCAGCAGGCGAAGAAGGACCGCAACCTCGCGGTCGAGGACTTCCGCGATGCGTTCGGCGTGACCCACGAGGCCGCCGGCATGCGCCTCACGAACCTCGCGACCCACCACCTCGGCATCAAGCTGCACTTCCTGCGCGTCGACGGCTCGGGTGCCATCTCGCGGGTCTACGAGAACGACGACCTGCCGTTGCCGATGGACGTAACCGGGGCCGTCGACGGCCAGATCGCGTGCCGCAAGTTCTCGGCACGCGCCGCCTTCTCGGAGCAGAACCGCACCACCGAGCACTATCAGTACACCGACACCCCCGCCGGAACGTACTGGTGCTCGACCCAGACCGGCACCACGGCGGAGGGCGAGTTCTCGATCACGGTCGGCGTGCCGTTCGACGACGCGCGCTGGTTCCGCGGGCGCGAGACGCAGAAGCGCGCGACCTCGACGTGTCCCGACGAGTCGTGCTGCCGCCGCGTGGCGTCCGACGTTTCGGAACGCTGGTCGGGCAAGGCGTGGCCGAGTGCGCGCGTCCACATGCAGATGTTCTCGCCGCTCCCCCGGGGTGCCTTCCCCGGCGTCGACGACAACGAGGTCTACGACTTCCTCGACCGCCACGCCTGACCCATCGACGCGAGGGACGGATGCCGCGGCCCGTGGGCCCACGCGCCCCGAGGCTCCGCGCAGCGCGGAGCGATGCGTGGAGAGGGCGTGGGGAGCATCGTCGCGTGCTATGCCGTGATGAAGTCGCGGTAGCGGTCGAGTGCGGCGGCGATCTCGTCGTCGGTCGCGGCGCCGGGGGCGAACAGCTCGGGCACGGGCGATTCGGCGTGGCGCCCCACCGCGAGCGAGTGCGTCCAGACACCGACCGCCTCGCCGCGGGCGACGAGGATCGGCCGCACGATGCCGTTCATGCTCGGCCCGATCGCGCTGAGGAACTCCGGCGCGCACGGCACGGTGCGGTCGACGTACGACAGGTAATACTCCTCGAACGGCGGCAGCGCGACGACATCGGGCGCTTTCGCGCTGCGCCGTGGCGCCGGGCCGGCGACGACGTACTGCGGCTCGGGTTCGTCGGCGACGATGCGAAGGCGATCGGATGCCGCATCCGCCGCCGCGCGCGACACCCCGAGTGGAAGCCCGGTCCACCATGCGAAGTCCCTCGCACCGGCGGGGCCGTGCGAGGCGATGTAGCGGGCGAAGAACTCCGCCATCGGATCGGCCGGGGTCGCCGCATCCGTGATCCACTCGTCGGCGAGCACGAAGTACTGCTCGCGCGTCGGCCCCTTCTCACGCGGCACGACCGGCCCCTGGCACAGCACGGCGCGCAGCGACAGCGCGACCAGCAGGTGGTAGCCCCGCTGACCCGCGGTGGACACGCCGCCCGCCTCCCAGACCTCGAACAGCTCCTTGCGGGTGAGGCGGTTTCCGCCGCCGAGCGCGGCCCGCGCCAGGCGCTCGGCGCGGTCGGCCACATCGGCGTCGATCCCCTCGTTGCGGTGCACCGCCGCCGCCTGCCGGCGCTGGCGCTCGGCGGTGAGGGAGAGGACCCATTCCAGGTCGGCGGTCGGGATCGTGTGGATCGTCCCGCGCATCGTCCACGTGCGCACGATCTCTCCGCGGCCGTAGGCGGCGTCGACGTCGCGGACCGTCGTGCGGCCGCGCACGCGCGTCGCGAGCGCCCAGCGTCCGCCCCAGAACTCCTGGCTCTGCGTCGCGAGCATGTGCCGCGCCGCGTCGGCGACGGTGGCCGCGGGGGCGCTCAAGCGATGCGACCGGAGCCGCTCGTACCGCAGGGTCGAAGCTGGGCCCACGCGCCCGGAGGCTCCGGGCGACGCGCCAGCGGCGTCTGGAGAAGGAGTGGGGACCACTCGCCCATCATGGCCCAGGCGGCGGACGCCCGGTGTCCGCGATCCTCAGCGCTTATGGGCGGCGTCGTATGCGGCGCGGGAGTCCTCGATGCGCGGATGGTTCTCGATGGCCCAGTCGGCAAGGGCCATCGAGAGTGCCCGCTACGGGATCGTCCAGGTCGCCGGCGGCTTGACGGGGTCGCGGAGCCAGATCTGGAAGAACCCGTCCAGGTCCTTTCCGGACGTCTCCTCGAACACCGCCTGGAAGCCCTCGCTCGTGCCGGTGGAGTCGTCGTACCTCTCCAGCCAGAGCCGAGCGCCCGCGAAGAACGCCTCGTCGCCGACCTCGACCCGCAGCGCCTGCAGCGTCGCCGCGCCACGGTTGTACACCTGCGTAGCGAAGAGGCCGAGGGCGCCCGGGTCGCCGATCGGCAGTGCCCAGTAGTCGGGTGTGCGGGCCGGCGCGTACCAGGCGTTGTATGCCTGCTGGGTCGAGATGCCCCCGGTGCGCTCGGTCCACATCCACGCCGCGTACGTCGCCCAGCCCTCGTTGAGCCAGATGTCCTGCCACCGCTCGGGGCTGACGCTGTTGCCGAACCACTGGTGGGCCAGCTCGTGGGCGACCGTGCCCTGACTGGCCTGGCTGGAGTACACCGGGCGCGTCTGGGTCTCGAGGGCGTAGCCGACGGAGTCGTTGTCGACGATGGCCCCGAACGAGCCGAACGGATACGGCCCGAACTGCGATTCGAAGTAGTCGATCATCGCCGGCTGCTGCGCGAGACTGGCGTTCGTCGTCGCAAGGCGCTGCGGGGTCAACTTGGTGTCCACCGCGTCGATGATCGGCACCCCGCTTGCCGAGGTGTACGTCTGGCGAAGCTCGAAGTCGCCGACGGATGCCGTCGTCAGATAGCTCGCCTGCTGGTCGGGGGCGTCCCAGTACCACGTGGTCCATCCCGCGGTCGTCGTCGCCGGCTTCGGCTGTGTGCCGTTCGCGACCGCCACCTTGCCCTCCGGCACTGTGATGGCGAAGCTGTAGCTCGCTTTGTCGGTCGGGTGGTCGCTGACCGGGTACCAGGTCATCGATCCCTCGGGTTCGCTCGCGACAATGGCGCCGTCGCGCGTCGTGACCCACCCGTAGAGCGCATCCTCGATGTCGAGGGGCCGCGTGGTGGTGCCGCCGTACCCGATGACCACGCGCACCGTCTGGCCGGTCTTGATCTTCGGGCGCGGCTGGATCGTGAGCTCCCAGACGCGGTTCGCGTCGTCCTGCACGTGCCAGAAGGCCGCCCCGTCGACGGTGGCGCCGGGTGCGGGCGGGGCGACGGATGCCGCGGCCTTGCCGCCGATGGCGACCGACTGCACCGTCATCCCGCGCAGATCGAGATTGAACCGGTCGAGGTCCTGCAGCGCGACGAGGTCGATCGTGGCGACCCCGCTGAACTGCCCCTCGAGGGGCGCCGGTGCGGCCGCCGGGGGCGTGTAGGTCACCGCGAGATCGTAGTGCTGGACGTCGTAGCCGCCGTTCCCGGAGGAGGGGAAGTAGGCATCGCCCGCACCGACCGCTCCCGCGGTGTATCTCGGCTGCCCGGGCTTGTCAGGTGCCGCCGCGGCACTCGAAACGCCGGTCGCCGCCACGACCAGCACGACGGCGGTGACCGTCGCGCCGATCCTCATTCGCATGCCGCCCATCGCTGGTATCCCTTCGGCTCGACGCGCATTGCACCGGACTCTAGTGGGTGCCGCGTCGGCGGGATAGACCCCGGATCGTCGCTTCGCCGACGGCCCGGGGCATCCGCTCGCGCCGGAGTCCGTCGCTCCCCATTCCCGCCTGGTTGACGAGGACCGCGGGCGAAGGGACGCTGAGCGCTCGGCGCGGTTCTCTGGCAGAGTGCTGGAGTGCCGTCGCCCCAGTCGCTCAGCGAAGCCGACCGTCGGCTCGTGGCTGCGTGGGCGGCGGACTGCGCCGAACGCGTCCTCCCGCTGTTCGAGGCCGATGCCCCGGCGGACGATCGCGCCCGTGACGCCATCGACCGGTCTCGCGCTTTCGCGCGCGGCGAGCTCACGGCAGCGGGTGAGATCCGCCGTCGGTTCGTCGCCGGCCGCGCCGCCCACTCGGCGACGTCGGCCGCAGGGGTCGCCGCTGCGCGGGCGGCCGCGCAGGCGGCCGGTGTCGCCCATATGGGGGCGCACGCCCTCGGCGCCGCCGCCTACGCCGCGAGAGCCGCGAGGTCGGCGCCGGCGGACCACGGCGACGCCGCCGCTGCGGACGAATTCGCGTGGCAGCTCGCGCACATGAGCCCGCACGTCGCATCCGCCCTGCGACTCCTCCCGCCGCTGGGGGACGACTCGGCCGGCCCGCTCGGCCCGGGTCTGCTCGCCTCCGGCGACCTCGGAGACCACATCAGGCGGATCCAGGCGGCGCTGCGCGATACCCCGAGCTGATGACGCCGATCGGCCCGTGCGAGCGCGGGTCAGGCGGCCGGCGGCGGGACCGTCTTGCGCATCACGGTCTTGCTCTTGCCGATGTGCCGCTCGAACGTGAACCCCGCCTTCTCGAACATCGCCCTCGTGCCGTTGTGGAGGAACGAGGACGAGGTCTTCTTTCCGGGAGTGAGCTCGTTGGGGAACGAGACCACTTCTCCGCCGCCCGCCTGCGCGATCAGCTCCAGCGCGCCGTCCAGAGCCTCCCGCGCGACCCCCGAGCGCCGGTGATCGCGGTCGACGAAGAAGCACGTGATGCGCCACGGCGCCGGGGCGGTCTCGCCCGCGTCGTACTCCTTGCGGTGGTAGATGCCGGGCAGCTCGGCCGGACTGCCGTACTCGCACCACGCGATCGCGTCGTCGCCGTCGAAGACGAGCGCGGCGTGAGCCACGCCCTCCGCCACGAGGCGCTCCTTGAACGTCGCCCGGTCGTACTCGCTCTTGACGGTGGCGTCCGTGTCGCCGTGGAAGTACGAGCAGTAGCAGCCGCCCCAGACCCCGTTGTGCTTCTGCGCGAGCGCGAGCCACGCGGGGAAGGTCTCCGGTGTGAGCGGCTTGATCACGTGCGCGGTCGTCACGCCCGTCTACCTCGGACCCGACCGCGCCGCGGTGATGATCCGCGCCAGCGCCCAGCCGGCAGCCGACACCAGGGGCACGCTGACGATGACCATGGCCACCACGTTCGGCTGGAACCGCGGCCCGTTCGGCCCGCTCACATACGCGCCGATCGGCAGCACATACCCGCCGCCACCGCCGCCGCTGCCTTCGCCCTCACCTGCCGGCACGGACCCGCGCTGCGGCCATGTGCCCGAACCGCCGCCGCCGCCGAAACCGAAGACGACCAATGCCGCCGGCGTCACCTGCCGCCCGCCGACATCGACGGTCTCGCCGAACGCCAGCTTGGCACCCCAGGACGGTACGGATCCCGTCAGACTCTCGATCGGTGACTCCATCGGCGAATGCCTCCGCTCCTGTCTGGAAATGAGCCCGATTGCGAACCACGCCTCTCACACCCCGGCGCTGACACCCAACATAGGGAGCCCTGCCGGACGCCACCAGGGCTATTCGGCACACCGCACTCCGCCCAGCGTCGCGGGGTGTCGGGCGACGGACCCGCGGAGTACCCTCTGAACCGTGATCGGCGAGGAGCAGATCTTCGGCTCGACGGGGACGAACGACGACTTCTGCGTCGCCGTGCTGGCCCATTGGGGCGTCTGAATCGATGCGCGGATCCGGCCGGACCCGCGCATCGGCAGCCGATCGGCCTATTCGGGCGCGTACTTGAACGAGAGCTGGATCCGGGCACGGAACAGCAGGGCCCCGTCGTCGCCGACGACGACGTCCTGCTTCGTCACCTCGGCGATGCGCAGATCGTGCAGCGATCCCGCGGCAGTGCTGATGGCTTCTCGGGCAGCCTCCTCCCAGGACGAGGCACTCGTGCCGATGACGTCGATCACTCGGTAAACACTCATCGCTGACCCCTCATCGCTCGATGCGGACAGCTCCCATACTGATCCCGCTCGCGCCGGTATGGAAGGGGTGCACGCCCACCGCGGAGGCGGTTCCCCCGCGAAGACGAGGAGAGAGGATGCCCCCTCCCGGGGCATCCTCTCTCCTCATGTCATCGATTCAGGCGTGGGTCAGAACGGGTTCGGAGTGAGGGTGTACTTGGTCTGCAGGTACTCGTGGATGCCCTCGGCACCGCCCTCGCGGCCGAGGCCCGACATCTTCCAGCCGCCGAATGGGGCGGCGGCGTTGGAGACGACGCCCATGTTGAGGCCCATCATGCCGGTCTCGAGCCGCTCGATCATGCGCTGGCCGCGGGCGAGGCTCTCGGTGAACACGTAGGACACCAGGCCGTACTCGGTGTCGTTCGCGAGGCGGACGGCCTCGTCCTCGTCGTCGAAGGGGACGATCGCGAGGACCGGCCCGAAGATCTCCTCGCGGAGGATGTCCGATCCCGCTCGCACGTCGGTGACGACGGTGGGCTCGTAGAACGTGCCGGGACCGTCGACCTCGTTGCCGCCGGTGGCCACCTTCGCGCCGCGCGACACAGCGTCCTGCACGAGCTGCGACGCCTTCGCGACGGCGCGGTCGTCGATCAGCGGACCGATGGTCACGCCTTCTTCGGTGCCGCGACCGATCTTGAACCCGTTGACGCGCTCGGTGACGCGGCGGGCGAACTCGTCGGCGACGGAGCGGTGCACGATGAACCGGTTCGCGGCCGTGCAGGCCTGACCGATGTTGCGGAACTTCGCCGCGATCGCGCCGTCGACCGCCTTGTCGAGGTCGGCGTCGTCGAACACCACGAACGGCGCGTTGCCGCCGAGCTCCATCGACGTGCGGATCACGCCCTGCGCGGCCTGCTCGAGCAGGCGCTGCCCGACCTGGGTCGAGCCGGTGAACGACAGCTTCCGCAGCCGCGGGTCGCGGATGATCGGCTCGGACACGGCGCCCGAGGTCGAGGTCGTGAAGACGTTGACGACACCGGCGGGCACGCCCGCGTCTTCGAGCAGCTTCGCGAACGCGAGGGTCGTGAGGGGGGTCAGCTCCGCGGGCTTGATGACGACGGTGCAGCCGGCGGCGAGCGCCGGCGCGATCTTGCGGGTCGCCATGGCGAGCGGGAAGTTCCACGGGGTGATGAGGAAGCACGGGCCGACCGGGTGCTGCGACACGATCATGCGGCCGGTGCCCTCCGGGTTCGCGCCGTAACGGCCCTGCACCCGCGAGGTCTCCTCGCTGAACCAGCGCAGGAACTCGCCGCCGTACGCGACCTCGCCGCGCGCCTCGGCCAGGGGCTTGCCCATCTCGATCGTCATCAGCAGCGCGAAGTCCTCCTTGCGCTCCTGCAGCAGGTCGAACGCGCGCCGCAGGATCTCGGCGCGCTCCCGCGCCGGGGTCGCCGCCCACGCCGGGAACGCCTCGACAGCGGCGTCGAGGGCCGCCTTGCCGTCCTCGGGCGACGCGTTCGCGATCTCCTTGACGACGTCGCCGTTCGACGGGTCGTAGACCTTCAGCGTCTTGCCGCCGGAGGCCGCACGCCACTGCCCGCCGATGAACAGCCCGTCGGGGACGGACGCCAGCAGCTCGGACTCACGGGTTTCGGTGATCGTCGTCGTCACGAGGACTCCCTTGTCGGTTCCGGATGCCTCGGCACCCTCTTCGTCGTTGGTCTGGGGCTATTCTGCCCGCGGCCGCCATTGCCGGCCGATGTACATCCTGTACAGTTCGCTGTCATGTTTCGCCCGCCCGCACAGCGGTTGCGCCATCTCGGCTCTGCCCCTCAATCGAGGACGCGCGCGAGCGCCGGAGCGTGCTGATCGACGAAGGCGCCCGCGAGGAACGCCGTGAGCTCGTCGGTCGCCGTGAGCGGGAGCACCGCCGCGACGTACTGGTCGGGACGCACGACGACGACCACGCCGTCGCGCGAGAGCCCGCGCTCCTCGAAGATGTCGTCGGTGGTCCAGGCGCTGGGCGCGGCCGCGTACACCTTCTCCCAGTCGGTGAGCCCGAGGGGTCCGGTCTTCGGCAGGAACAGCTCGGGCACGCGGGCGATGTCGACATCCTCGTGCGCCTGCTGGTAGATCACCTTGACATCGAAGACGGCGTCGACGTCGGCGCCCTCCGGCGTGAAGCGCTGCACGGGCGACTCGGGCGACGCCACGAACGCGGCCCAGTCGGCGAGCACGGATGGCTCGCCCGCCGCGGGCGCGTCGGCGAAGGCGTAGATGCGCCAGCGGCCGTCGGCTTTCGCGTGGTGGCCGAGGTGGACCGGATTGCCGTCGCACACGCGCACGACCTCCGCGGACGTGAACCGCTTGCCCAGCGGGAAGCCGTCGGCGAGCGCCTGGTGCGCAGCATCCGTCACGATCATCGACGCGCCGTACTGGGTCATGAACCCGGACGGGAACTCGGCGGTGCCGAGGTAGAAGGTGGCGAGCTCCTGCGGGTCGGAGATCTCCTCGGGCTTGCGGGCCATGAGGGTCGACCACTCGCGGTCGAAGTCGATGAGCTGCTGCGCGACCGGCTGGCGCTCGGCCGAGTAGGTCGACAGCAGGGACGCGGGGCTGAGCCCCGTGAGCACGTGCCCCAGCTTCCAGCCGAGGTTGAAGCCGTCCTGCATCGAGACGTTCATGCCCTGGCCGGCCTTGGCGCTGTGCGTGTGGCACGCGTCGCCGGTGAGGAAGACGCGCGGGTCGTGGCCCTGGTCGACGTCGACGTCGTCGAACTTGTCGGTGACGCGGTGGCCGACCTCGTAGACGCTGTGCCACGCCACCTGCTTCACGTCGAGCGAGTACGGGTGGAGGATGTCGTTCGCCTTGCGGATGATCTCGTCGATCGGCGTCTGGCGCACGCGGTGGTCGTCATCGGCGGCAACCGCGCCGAGGTCGACGTAGACACGGCAGAGGTAGCCGCCCTCGCGCGGGATGAGGAGGATGTTGCCAGCCTCGGCATTGATGGCGCACTTCGTCCGCCAGTCGGGGAAGTCGGTGTTGACGAGCACGTCCATGACGCCCCACGCGTGCGCCGAGAAGGCGCCGACGTGCTTGCGGCCGATCGCCTCGCGCACCCCGCTGCGCGCGCCGTCGCAGCCGACGACGTACTTGGCGCGAACGGTGCGCTCCTCGCCGGCGTGCTCCCCCGCGGTGTGGCGGACCCGCACCTCGACGGGGAACTCGCCGCCCTCATGCACGGTGAGCCCCACGAACTCGACGCCGTAGTCCGGCAGGATGCGGCCCGGTCCGTGGGCGGCGGCCTCGGCGAAGTAGTCGAGCACGCGCGCCTGGTTCACGATGAGGTGCGGGAACTCGCTGATCTTGAAGGCGTAGTCCTCGGTGCGCGCCGTGCGGATGATGTTGTCGCGGTTCTCGGGGTCGGGGCCCCAGAAGTTCATCCAGGCGATGTTGTACGCCTCGGCGATGATGCGCTCGGCGAACCCGAACGCCTGGAACGTCTCGACGCTGCGCGGCTGGATGCCGTCGGCCTGCCCCAGCACCAGTCGCCCGTCGCGGCGCTCGATCAGCCGGGTCGTGACACCGGGGAACTGCGACATCTGGGCGGCGAGGAGCATGCCGGCGGGGCCGGAGCCGACGATCAGCACGTCCATCTCGTCGGGCAGCTCGGTCGGGCGGTCGATGCCCGTCCCGGCGGCGTCCTGCACGCGCGGGTCGGCGGAGACGTAGCCGTGGTGGTGGAACTGCATCGGTGTCCTCCTCGGACGACGGTGTCGAGGGCTCGTCGCGTTGGGGTGCTTGCTGCGAGCGTAGACGTGTTCTATATTCGAACACGCCGTTCTACTATTGAACAGATCGTATACGAAGGGATGCCGCATGACAAGGCTCGACGGCACGACAGCGCCCGCGTCGCAGACGCTGAGCCGCGGCATCCGGATCCTCGAAGTGCTCGCCGACGCGCGCGGTCCCCTCTCGATCGACGAGATCGCTCAGCGCCTCGAGGTGCACCGTTCGGTCGCCTACCGGCTGCTGCGCACCCTGGAGGATCACGGGCTCGTCGAGCGCGACGCCGCCGGACGCATCGAGCTGGGGGCACGGCTCGCCGCGCTCGCGGCGGGCGTGGCGCACGACCTCCAGGCCGAGGCGCTCCCCGAGCTCACCGCGGTCGCGGGCGACCTCGGGGCGACCTGCTTCCTCGCCGTGCTCGACCACGAGGAGTGCGTCACGCTCTCCAGCGTCGAGCCGCGCCACGCCGTGAATCCCGTCGCGCAGCGGCCGGGGACGCGGCATCCGATCACGCGCGGCGCGCCGGGCAAGGCGATCCTGTCGCTGCTTCCGACGTCGTCATGGCCGGCTGACGTGGCGCCGGAGCTCGCGGCGCAGGTGACGGATGCTGCCACCCGCGGCTACGCGACCAGCCACGACGAAGTCATCCCGAGCCTGCGGGCGGTCGCGGTGCCGCTCGTCGTACGAGGCCGAGGGCCCGCGGCGATCGCCGTGGTGTTCGTCGCGAGCGCACACTCGGACGAGGAGATCGCGGCGCGTCTCATCCGGTCGGCGAGCGCGATCCGCGAGGCGCTCGGCGGCTGACGCGCATTCGCGACGACGAACCTCGTTCGCGGGGACAAACCGCGCGAGGAGCGGTTTCTCCCTCGAACGCGGTGTCTGAGCGGTGCGGTCGCTCAGCGCGAGAGGAACGCGTCGACGGCGGTGCGGAACGCCTCGGGCTGCTCGACCCAGGGGTAGTGTCCGCAATCCTCCAGCACGACGGACTCGCCGTTGCGGAAGAGCCGCGCCGCGGCCACGACCGGCGCGCAGCCGGTGAGGGCGTCCTCCGCGCCGGCGATCACGAGCACGGACGCGGGCGTCTCGGCGAGGAGGCCGGGAAAGCCGTCGGGTGGCGGTGAGGAGAAGTACGCGCGCGCCGCCGGGACCGCACGCGCACCCACCCGGGCGTGGGCGCGCTCGACGGCACCCCAGTGCGCGTAGCCGGCCGCGGCGGTGTCGGCGTCCCACGCGGCGAAGGCCTCCTCGTCGTCGAGCGGCGCCGGCACCGACAGGTGGGCGAAGGCAGGCTCGAAGTCGGAGTCACCGGCACGGCGCGCGGCGATCTCCGCCACGTCGGAAGGCTCATCGACGAGGTGGGCGACCGGAGGCGTCACGAGCACGAGGCGTCCGACCCGGTCAGGGTGGCGCGCCGCGAACGCGGTCGCGACGCGTGTGCCGGCGGAGTGCGCGACGACGTCGAGACGGTCGACGCCGAGGTGCGCGCGCAGCGCGTCGAGGTCATCGCCCTGCGCCCACCACGAGGCGGCGGAATCGTCGGCGGGCAGCGGCGAGCGGCCGACGCCGCGAAGGTGCAGGGTGAGGCGACGGCGACCGGCGCCGATGCCCGCGAGGTCGCCCAGATAGACCGGATGGCGCGCCGCGCCGCCCGATACGAAGACGACCGGCGCGCCCTCACCGGCCTCGTCGTAGAAGAGTTCGGCGCCGTCGGCGGCGCGATACGTGGGCACGCGTCAGACCGTGGTCGGGTACTCGGTGACGAGGCGGATGTTGTGCTCGGCGACGCGCTGCGGCACGCCCGCGAACGCCTCGGCCCGACCCGCCGAGGCGAGGTACTCCTTCTCGAGGGCGAGGAACGCCTCGGCGTCGCCGGGGGCGCTGACCGCCCACACGAACTCGTTGGTCTCGGGAATGCCGTAGGCGAACTCGATCTGGAAGCCGGCGGCGGGCCGCACCTTCGGCATCCACTCGTGCCACCACGCGACGAACGCGTCGTACTCCCCGTCGACGAGCGTGTACCGGCGGAGCTGAGTCGTCTTCATGACTCCCATCTTGGCTCAAGACCTATACTCGACTCGTCCGGTGGCATCGAAGCCCGTCGGTGCTCGAAAAATGGGCACGCAGCGCGCACGCGCGAGACACATACGGCTCTTGATCCGTTCCGTCTCGAAAGGCACCGCCATGTCTCCCGCCATGAGCACCGTCTCGGCGCACGTCGCCCTCACCCTCGCCCGCCACGTCGACCACGTCTTCGGCGTGATGGGCAACGGCAACGCGTACTTCCTCGACGCGCTCGAGCGCTCCACCGACGTGCACTTCACCGCCGTGCGCCACGAGGCCGGCGGGGTCGTCGCCGCCGACGCGTACCACCGGGCGTCCGGCCGGCTGGCCGCCGCGACCGCCACCTACGGAGCCGGATTCACGAACACGCTCACCGCCCTCGCCGAGGCGGTGCAGGCGCACGTGCCGCTCGTGCTCGTGGTCGGCGACGAGCCGACCTCCGGCCCGCGCCCGTGGGACGTCGACCAGATCGCCCTCGCCTCGGCCGTCGGCGCGCGCACCTATACCGTCGGGCGAGCGGATGCTGCGGCCACCACGATCATCGCCATCGAGCACGCGCTCACCTACCGGGTGCCCACGGTGCTCGCGATCCCGTACGACGTCGCCGCGCGCGACGCGGGCCCCGTCGGCGCGGCACCGGAGCCGCGGCTGCCCGCGCCCCTGGTGCCGGCGGGCCCGTTCGCCGAGGGCGCCGTGGCGGGGCTCGTCGAGGCACTGGCCTCGGCCGAGCGGCCGTTCCTCCTCGCCGGGCGCGGCGCCTGGATCTCGGGCGCCGGGGCGGCGCTGGGCGAGGTCGCCGACGCGGTCGGAGCCGTCACGGCGTCGACGGCCCTCGGCCGCGGGATCTTCCCGCGCGCCGAGTTCGACCTCGGCGTGACCGGCGGCTTCGGTGCCGAGGGCGCCATGGAACTGGTGCGCGACGCCGACGTCGCCGTCGTGTTCGGGGCGTCCCTCAACCAGTTCACGATGCGCTTCGGCGACCTCTTCGCACCCGGTACCCGCGTCTTCCAGGTCGACGTCGCACCGGCCGCGACCCACCCGCACGTGGGTGGTTTCGTGCGTGGCGATGCCGCCGCGGTGGCGCGCGCGGTCGCGGACGGCCTGCGGTCCCGGGGCGGCTCGGCGAGCGGCTGGCGCGAGTCCGTCGACCCCGGGCGGCTGCGCGCATACGAGCCCGGCGACGGCGTGGCGCCCGACGGTCGCCTGGACCCCCGCACGGTCGCGGCGCGCATCGGCGAGCTGCTGCCCGAGGATCGCGTCGTCGTGTCGGACGGCGGTCACTTCATCGGCTGGGCGAACATGTACTGGCCCGTCGCATCGCCCGACCGCATGACGATGGTCGGCACCGCGTTCCAGTCGATCGGCCTCGGCTGGCCGTCGGTGCCCGGAGCGGCGCTCGCGAAGCCGTCGGCGACCGTCGTGCTCACCACCGGAGACGGCGGCGGCCTCATGGCCCTCGCCGACCTCGAGACCGCCGTCCGCGTCGCCGGAGGCCGCGGGCTCGCGGTCGTCTGGAACGACGCCGCCTACGGCGCGGAGATCAACCTGTACGGCCTCAAGGGGCTCGCGAAGGAGCCCATGCTCATCCCCGAGGTCGACTTCGCCGCGCTCGCGGGCGGCGTCGGCGCCGAGGGGGTCGTCGTGCGCACCCTGGCCGACCTGGACCGGCTCGCGGAGTGGGCGGCCGAGCCCGCAGCATCCCGTCGCTTTCTCGTGCTCGACTGCCGCATCTCGGGCGAGGTCGTCGCGCCCTACCAGCGCGAGATCATCCGTGTGAACTCCTGACCGATCTCTGCGACCCGCCACGGCATGCCCGTCGCCCCGCGCGATCTTGGCGAGTCGCCGATTCCGTCGGGGAGGCGTGCGGGTCAGGCAGGCGCGGTCACTCGCCGCGGAACTCCGGCTTGCGCTTCTGCTGGAACGAGGCGAAGCCCTCGCGGTAGTCGGCGGTCGACCGGAGGGCCTCCTGGCCGCGGGCCTCTTCGGCGACGGCATCCCAGAGCCGCGCGTCGCGCAGGCGCGCGATGAGGCGCTTCGAGGCGACGAAGGCGGCGGTCGCCCCGGAGGCGACCCGCGCGGCGCGCTCGCGCGTGAAGGCGAGCACCTCGTCGGCCGGCATCGCGCGACTGAACAGACCTGCCCCGACGGCCTCCGCGCCGGTGAGGAGGTCACCGGTGTAGATCAGGTCGAGCGCGCGATGCGCACCGAGCCGCTCGTACAGGAGCGCATGACCGCCCGAGTCGAGCATCGCGCCGAGGTTCGCGAACGGCGAGCCGACCTTCGCCGAATCGGCGACGTAGACGACATCGGTCGCGATCGCGAGCCCGAGACCGACGCCGAGGCACGCCCCCTGGACCGCCGCGAACGTGGGCGCGGGGAAGTCCGCCATGCGGCGCATCAGCCGCTCGACCTCGCCGAGGTACCCCGGCACATCGTCGGTCTCGGGGTCGACGCCGGCGATGTCGCGGCCGGCGCAGAACGCGCGGCCCTCCCCGCGCAGCACGAGAGCGCGGACCCCGGATGCTGCCGCCTCGGCGTATGCGTCGTCCAGCTGCCGCAGTGCCTCGAGGGAGAGCGCGTTGAGCTTGTCGGGGGCGTTCAGGGCGATCTCGGCGACCGCGCCGTCGACGGCGAGCTCGATCATTCGTTCCTCCTAGACGTCGTAGTCGACGACGACGGTATCGGTCGTCGGGTGCGACTGGCAGGTGAGCACGTACCCGCGCTCGAGCTCGTCGGGTTCGAGCGCGTAGTTCTCGGTCATCGTGACGGATCCCTGCAGAAGGCGCGCACGGCATGTGCCGCACACGCCCCCGGCGCACGCGAAGGGCACGTCGGGTCTCACCCGCAGCGCCGCGTTCAGGATCGACTCGTGCGCGGCGAGCGGGCTGTCGACCGCCTGCGACTGCCCGTCGAGCGTGAACTCGATCCGGTGCACCGGCTCGTCCTCCGCCACCACGACCGGCCGGCCCGCCGCGGGTTCGGCCCGCTCCCCCTCCCCCGTGGTGAACAGCTCGTAGCGCACGTGCGCGGGGTCGACGCCGATGTCGGCGAGGGTGTCGCGACAGAGCTGCACGAGCTCGAACGGTCCGCACAGGAACCACTCGTCGACCGTGTCGGGCAGCACGAGGTCGCCCAGGATGCGCCGCAGCCGCGGCTCGTCGATGCGCCCCGACAGCAGCGGCGCGGTGCGCTGCTCGCGCGAGAGCACGTGGTGCAGGGCGAGCCTGGTCGGGTAGCGGTCCTTCAGGTCGGAGAGCTCGTCGAGGAACATCACGTCGAGACTCGAGCGGTTCGTGTACACGAGCGTGAACCGCGAGGTGCGCGAACGTGCGAGCACCGTGGCGGCGAGCGCCATCAAGGGCGTGATGCCCGACCCCGCGGCGATCCCCGCCACATGCGCGTCGTCGAGATCGGCGAGCTTCGAGGTGAACGTGCCCTGCGGGCTCATCACGTCGATCTCGTCGCCGACCTTCAGCCCGGTCTGCGCCCAGGTCGAGAACCGGCCCCCCGAATCGCGCTTGATCGCGACGCTGATCGTGCGGGGGCCGTCTCCGCCGCCACCGGCGTCCTCCGCGCGGCACAGCGAGTACGACCGGCGCACCTCGTGCCCGTCGAGCATCGTGCGCAGGGCCACATGCTGGCCGGCGAGGTAGTCGAACTCGTCCCGCGCCTCCTCGGGGATCGCGAACGTCACCTCGACCGAGGCATCCGTCAACGGCCGCACGGCGGCGACTCGCAGCGTATGGAACCGCGCGCGATGCTTGGCGCCGCGCGGTCCGCCGACCGCGGTGGTGAGCAGCGTCTCGGCGATGCGCGCGTTCTCGGCCTGCGTCCCGGCTCCCTGAGCCTGCCGAAGTCGGTGATGCCGCATCAGTGCACCTTGAAGTGGTCGAAGGGCTCGAGGCACGCGCGGCACTCGTACAGCGCCTTGCACGACGTCGACCCGAACCGCGCGATCTCGCGCGTGTCGAGCGACCCGCAGCGCGGGCACCGCACCGAGAGCTGCAGCCTGATCGGCCCAGTCACGGCGGCCCGCCCGGTCGGCGGCGCGATGCCGTACTCGACGAGCTTGTGCTTGCCGGCATCCGTCATCCAGTCCGTGGTCCACGCGGGGGCCAGCACCAGCCGCACGTCGACGTCGTCGAAGCCCGCCGAGGTGAGCGCGAGGACGACGTCGTCGCGGATCGCGTCCATCGCGGGGCAGCCCGAGTACGTCGGCGTGATCGTCACCGTCACGCGCCCCGCCTCGACGGCGACGTCGCGCAGCACGCCGAGGTCCTCGATCGTGAGCACCGGGACCTCGGGATCGAGAACGGATGCCGCCACCTCCCACGCGCGGGCGGCTGTCGTCGCCGTGGCACTCACCACGTCGCCCCCGGGTGCTGCCGGGCGAGCACCTGCATCTCGGCGAGGAGGTAGCCCAGCGTCGGGAAGTGCGAGCCGCGGCGCCCGCCGCCCGATGACATCGGCGTGGCCGGCACTTCGACCTCCGCCTCCGCGAAGACCGCGGCGATGACCGCGTCGAACGCGGGCTGCAGCGTCGACGGCCGCACCGCTATGCCCTCGAGGCGGTCGGTCAGAGGCTCGTCGCGGAAGAGCTCGCCCACGTACGGCCACACGTCCCCGATCGCCCGGATCATGCGCCGACGCGACTCGTCGGTGCCGCCCGCCAGGCGCAGCGTCCACTGCACCGCGTGGTCGCGGTGGTACTCGACCTCCTTCACCGCCTTCGCGGCGATCGCGGCGAGCGTCTCGTCGGAGGACTCCTGCAGCGCCGCATAGAGCTCGAAAAGGTACACGGATGCTGCCAACTGGCGCGCGATCGTCTGCGCGAAGTCTCCGTTCGGCTGCTCGAACAGCCACGCGCTGCGGAACTCCGGCTCGTCGCGCCAGTAGGCGAGATCATCCTCCGACCGGTCGTCGTAGGTCCCGGCGTAGCGCAGGAAGGAACGCGCGTGCCCCAGCAGGTCGAGCGCGATGTTGGCGAGCGCGACGTCCTCCTCGAGCTCGGGGGCGCGCGCGATCCACGCGCCGAGCTGCTGCGACAGCACGAGCGCGTCGTCGCCGAGCCACAGCGCGTACTCGGCGACGTCCGCCGTCGCCGCGCGGCCCTCGCCGCCGGCCAGCTCGGCCGACAGCTCGATGCGCTCGACCGTCACCTCGCCGTGCGCATCGGCGCTCGCTCCGATTCCCTCCTGGACGCTCACAGGTGAGGCACCCCCTCCGACGCCGTGTAGTACCTGGCGTGACGGTAGTTCTTGCCCGCGGGGCTCTCGAAGAACGCGCCCTTCGCATCGGGGTCGCTCGTCGTGATCGCGTCGGCCGGCACGACCCAGATCGACGTGCCCTCGCCCCGGCGGGTGTACAGGTCGCGGGCGTTGCGCAGCGCGAGCTCGGCATCCGGCGCATGGAGCGAACCGGCGTGCACGTGGCTGAGCCCGCGGTTCGCACGCACGAACACCTCCCACAGCGGCCACGACTCGCGCGGCGAGGCACCTGGAGTGGTCATGACGCGGCTCCCTTCATCGTCTCGGCCTCGCGCAGCTGCTGCTTGCGGGCGTACTCCGCGGCGGCCTCACGCACCCACGCACCGTCCTCGTGGGCGCTCCGGCGATTGCGGATGCGCTCCACGTTCATCGGGCCGCGGCCGGCGAGCACCTCGTGGAACTCGGTCCAGTCGATCTCGCTCGTGTGCCACCTCCCCGCCGCCTCGTCCCAGCGCAGCTCGGGGTCGGGAAGCGTCACGCCCAGCACCTCGGCCTGGGGCACCAGCATCCCGATGAACCGCTGCCGCAGGTCGTCGTTCGAGAAGCGCTTGATCTTCCACGCCATCGACTGCGCAGAGTTGGGCGACTCGTCGTCAGGGGGCCCGAACATCATGAGCGACGGCCAGTACCAGCGGTCCACAGCATCCTGAGCCATCTCGCGCTGCGCGGGCGAGCCCTGCATGAGCGTCAGCAGGATCTCGAACCCCTGCCGCTGGTGGAACGACTCCTCCTTGCAGATGCGGACCATCGCGCGCCCGTACGGGCCGTACGACGCGCGGCACAGCGGCACCTGGTTGCAGATCGCGGCGCCGTCCACGAGCCACCCGATGGCCCCCATGTCGGCCCAGGTCGGCGTCGGGTAGTTGAAGATCGACGAGTACCGGGCGCGCCCCTCGATGAGCTGCTCGGTCATCTCGTCGCGCGTGATGCCGAGCGTCTGCGCGGCCGAGTACAGGTACAGGCCGTGCCCGGCCTCATCCTGCACCTTCGCCATCAGGATCGCCTTGCGCTTGAGACTCGGCGCCCGCGTGATCCAGTTGCCCTCGGGCTGCATCCCGATGATCTCGGAGTGCGCGTGCTGCGAGATCTGCCGGATCAGCGTCTTGCGGTAGGCCGCCGGCATCCAGTCCCGCGGCTCGATGCGCGAGTCGGCCTCGATGATCGCGTCGAAGGCGGCCTGCTCAGCCGCCTCGTCGATCAGCAGCTCTGTCGTCATCGTCGACTCCTTATTTACAGACCGTTCGTTCAGTAAAGTCTACCCGGTGACGGATGCTGCGGCACCGCCGCCGGCCGCATCGTCGGGGTGGGTGCGGCGCGTGGTCACGGACCGGCCGCGGAACTCCGCGACGACGTCCCCGGTCTCGTCGGTCACCGTGACGTCGTAGAGGCCGTTGCGGCCCGAGAGGATGCGGCGCCGGGCGTGCGCGGTCAGGGCCTGCCCGGCGTGCGTCGCCTTGAGGAACGAGATGTCGGCGCCCGCGGCCACCGTCACGTCGTCGTCCTCGTTGCAGGCCATGGCGAACGCGGTGTCCGCGAGCGCGAACACCATCCCGCCGTGCGTGATCGCGAACCCGTTCGTCATGTCGTCGCGCACCCGCATCGACACGACGGCCTCGCCGGGCTCGTCGCGCTCGACGACGATGCCGAGTGCGGCCGACGCGCGGTCGCGCTGCAGCATGCGCCGCTGCCCGGCGAAGTGCACGGCGGGGTCGGTCATGACGTCACGTCCACGCTGTCGAAATCGGCACCCGCTGCGCACCCGGTGGCGCCGTCGCAGCCCTCGCTGCTGAAACCAGCATCCGCTGCCGAACACTTCGACCGCGGACGCCGATTTCGACCGCGCGAAGCGCACGCGGGCATCACGCCGTGACCTCGGCGGACGCGGGCGACTCGGATGCTGCGGAGGCGGCAGCATCCGTGTCCGCCGTCTTCGCGACCAGCGTGAGGACGTCGTACGTCGCGACGATGTCGTCGCGCTGGTTGAGGATGACCGCGTCCCACCGCACCTCGCCGTACCCGTCGGTCTCGCGCGGCGTGATCTGCTTGGCCGTGAGCACCACGCGGATCTCGTCACCCGGCGAGACGGGCGTCATGAAGCGCAGGTTCTCGAGGCCGTAGTTGGCGAGCACCGGACCCGGCTCGGGGTCGACGAAGAGCCCTGCCGCCCACGACACGAGCAGGTACCCGTGCGCGACGCGACCGGGGAAGAACGGGTTGGCGGCCGCGGCCTCCTCGTCCATGTGGGCGTAGAAGAGGTCGCCCGTGAAGTTCGCGAACGTCTCGATGTCGTCGAGCGTGACCGGGCGCGAGGGCGACGCGATCTGGTCGCCGACGGCCAGCTCCGCGAGCGACTTGCGGAAGGGGTGCCGGTCGGAGCGGGATGCCGCGCCCTGGTGCCACACCCCGGTCAGGGCCGTCAGCATCGCGGGTGAGCCCTGCACCGCCGTGCGCTGCATGTGGTGCAGCACCGCGCGGATGCCGCCGAGCTCCTCGCCCCCGCCCGCGCGGCCGGGACCGCCGTGCACGAGATGCGGAACGGGCGCGCCGTGGCCCGTCGAGCTGCGGGCGTCGTCGCGGTCGAGGAAGAGCAGGCGTCCGTTGTACGCGGCCGTGCGCGCGAGCAGGGTCGCGGCGACAGCAGGGTCGGCCGTCGCGACGCTCGTCACGAGAGACCCGCCGCCGCGTCCCACGAGCTCGGCCGCCTCGTCCACCGTGCGGTACGCGAGCACGCTCGCCACCGGCCCGAACGCCTCCACCTCGTGGACCGCGGCCGGCAGTGCGTCGCCGTCGCCGTCGAAGCCCACGAGAATGGGCGCGACGAAGGCACCGTCGGGGGCACGACCGGTCGAGCCGTCGGCGAGGGTCACCTCCGGGGCATCCGTCGTCCCCAGCACGATCCGGCCGCCCGCCGCCTCGAGCGCTCCAACCGCTTTCAGCACCTCCTCGCGCTGCGCGAGCGACACCAGCGGTCCCATCGTGACGCCCTCGGCGTGGGGATCGCCGACGACCACGCGCTCGGCGATCTTCTCGCGCAGCGCGGTCACGAGAGGATCGACGACATCGGCCGGAACGATGGCGCGGCGGATCGCCGTGCACTTCTGCCCGGCCTTGGTCGTGAGCTCGACCATCAGCTGCTTCACGTACGCGTCGAACTCGGGCGTCCCCGGCACGGCGTCGGGGCCCAGCACCGAGGCGTTGATCGAGTCGGTCTCGGTCGTGAACCGGACCCCCGGGCCGGCCTGCGCCCGCAGGCGCTCGGCCGTCGAGGCGCTCCCCGTGAAGCCGACCAGGTCACCGAGCCGCAGGTGCTCGAAGAGCCCGGGCACGGCGCCGCTCGCCAGCTGCAGCGAGCCGGCCGGCAGCAGTCCCGTCTCGACGAGGATGCGCACCCACGCCTCGGCGACGTACGCGGTCGGCGTCGCCGGCTTCACCAGCGTCGGCACGCCCGCGAGGAACGCGGGAGCGAACTTCTCGAGGGCGCCCCACATCGGGAAGTTGAAGGCGTTGATCTGCACCGCGACACCGGGCAGCCGCGTGTAGACGTGGCGGCCGAGGAACGAGCCGTCCTTCGACAGCGGCTCGACGGGCCCGTCGAGGTACACCTGCCCGTTCGGCAGCTCGCGACGACCCTTGGACGAGTAGGTGAACAGCACGCCGATCCCGCCGTCGACGTCGCTCAGCGAGTCACGGACGGTCGCTCCCGCGCGCTTCGAGAGCTCGTACAGCTCCTCCTTGCGCGCGGTGAGCGCGATGCCGAACTGCTTCAGCAGCAGCGCGCGCTGATGGAACGTCAGGGCTCCGAGGCTCTGCTGGCCGACCGTGCGAGCGTGGTCGAGAGCTCCCGCCAGGTCGATCCCCTGCGTGTCGAGGTACGTCACGACCTCGCCGGTCGACGCGTCGAGCACCGCCGTGGCGTCATCGCCCGTGTCGGGCAGCCACCACCCGTCGCGCAGGTAGCTGGGAAGGATGTTCGTCACTTCTCACTCCATTCGTAGAAGCCACGGCCGGTCTTGCGGCCGAGATGTCCGTCGGCGACGAGGCGCCGCAGCAGCTCCGGGGGCGCGAACCGCTCCCCCAGCGTCCGGTGCAGCTCCTCGGCGATGCCGAGCCGCACGTCGAGGCCGACGAGGTCGGTGGTGCGCAGCGGACCGACCGGATGCCGGTACCCGAGCTCCATCGCGGCGTCGATGTCGGCGGCGCTCGCGACGCCCTCCTCGAGCATGCGGATCGCCTCGAGCCCGAGCGCGACACCCAGTCGACTGGAGGCGAACCCCGGGCTGTCGCGCACCACGATCGCCGTCTTGCCGAGCGCCTCGACCCAGGCGCGGGCGTCGTCGACGAGCGCGGGCGCCGTCCCTGTGCCCGTCACGACCTCGACGAGCTGCGACGAGGGCACGGGATTGAAGAAGTGCAGACCGAGGAAGCGGTCGGGCCGGGTCAGGTCCGAGGCGAGGTCGTCGATCGAGATCGACGAGGTGTTCGTCGCCAGCGCGGCGTCGCCGTGGACGACGCGCTCCGCGCGCCGGAGCGCGTGGACCTTGAGCTCCCGGTCCTCGGGCACCGCCTCGATGACGAGCGCGCAGCCGGCCAGGGCTGCGGCATCCGTCTCCGTCGTCAGCGAGGCGGCGAGCGCATCGAAACCGCGGTCGGTCGTGCCCCGTTCCACGCTGCGGCGCACGCTCTCTCGAAGGCGAGCGGATGCCGCCGCCGCCGCGTCCGCGTCGCGCTCCACGACGACCACCTCGGCGCCGGCGAGCACGAAGGCGTGCGCGATCCCGGCGCCCATGCGCCCGCCCCCGATCACTCCGACCCGCTCCGGCACGCTCATCGCCCCTTCTTCCTGTCGAGGAAGGCGGTCATGCGGCGCTCCTTCTCGGGGCTCTCGAAGAGCTGCGCCTGCAGCTCGAGCTCCAGCTCGGGGTGCGCAGCGGGGGGCGCGAGCAGCGCCGTCTTCGTATGGCGGGTCGCGAGCGCGTCGTTGCGGGCGATACGGTCGGCGATCGCGTGCGCCGCGGCCAGCAGGTCGCCCGGCTCGAAGAGCGACGAGACGAGCCCCCACGCGACGGCGGTCTCGGCATCCAGGATCCGCCCCGTCAGCAGCATCTCGGCAGCCCGCGCCTCGCCGACGATCTCACGCAACCGCCACGTCGCCCCGGCGGCGGCGATGATGCCGAGGCCGGTCTCGGGGTTGCCGATCTGCAGGCGCGGCGTGCCGATGCGGATGTCGGCGGCGTACGCGAACTCGGCGCCGCCGCCGAGCGCGTACCCGTCGATCGCGGCGATGACCGGCATCGGGAGGTTCCGCACACGCTGGAACGCCCGGGTGTTGATCCCGCGGCGGGCGTCGGCGGCCCGGCGCTCGCGCAGCTGTGCGATGTCGGCGCCCGACGCGAACACCCCGTCGCCGCCGATGAGGATGAGCGTCCGCGGCTCGCGCTCCAGCTCCTTGCACAGCTCGTGCAGGCGGTCGACGGTGTCCTGGTCGATGGCATTGCGCACGTCGGGCCGCGACAGCGTGGCGACGACCCGGTCGTCTCGGCGCTGGACGAGCAGCGGCTCAGGCATCCGGCGTCCTCTCGATCCGCTCCCTCACGGTCGCCTCCATATTACCTGATCGTTCGTTCAGTAAACCTGCCCCTGCGCCGCTCGTCGGGAAGTGAGGGTGCGACGGATGCCGCGGCCAGGGTGCCAGACTGGGCGCATGTCCGCGAGCGCCGAGACCTCACCCGCACGCCGCGGGCGGCCCGGGTACGACCGCGAGCAGGTACTGGGCGTCGCGGTCGCGCTCTTCAACGAGCAGGGCTACGACGCCACCTCGGTCGCCGATCTCGCGACCCGCCTCGGGCTCACCAAGTCGGCGCTGTACCACCACTTCGACTCGAAGGAGCAGCTGCTCGCCCTCGCCCTCGACGAGGCGCTCGACGGGCTCGAGGGCGTCCTGGAGACGCCCGAGTCCGGAGAGGGGTCGGCGGTGGAGCGGCTCGGAGCCGTGCTGCGCGGGGCGGTGCGGGTGCTCGTCGACAAGCTGCCCTACGTCACGCTGCTGCTGCGCGTGCGCGGCAACAGCGACGTGGAGCGCGCCGCGCTCGAGCGCCGGCGCGCGTTCGACCATCGCGTGACCGCGCTCGTCGCCGAGGCGCAGCGCGCGGGCGAGATGCGCGCCGACGTCGACGGCGCGGTCGCCACGCGCCTCGTGTTCGGCATGGTCAACTCGATCGTCGAGTGGTACCGCCCCGGCGGGCCGGTCGACCGCGAGCGCCTCGCCCATGACGTCGTCGCGGTCGCCCTCGACGGCATGCGCACCCGCTGAGGCGCTACGCCTCGGCGACCGGCGCGAACACCTTTCCCGGGTTCATGATGCCGGCGGGGTCGAAGACCGCCTTGATCCCTCGCTGAAGATCCAGCTGCCGCGGTCCGAGCTCGTCGCCGAGCCAGCGACGCTTGAGCAGCCCGATGCCGTGCTCGCCGCTCAGGGTGCCGCCGAGCTCGAGCGCGTGGGCGAAGATCTCGCCCGCCGCATCCCACACCGCATCCGGCACCTCGTCGAGGCCTCTGTCGAGCACGAACGTGGGGTGGAGGTTGCCGTCTCCGGCATGGCACGGGGTGGCGATGAAGACGCCGTAGCGCGCGGCGATCTCGTCGATCCCCTGGTACATGTCGGCGATCCGGTCCCGGGGGACGGCGACGTCCTCCACGAGGATCGTGCCGCGCGCCTCGACGGCGAGGAAACCCGAGCGGCGGACGTCGACGAGGGATGCCGCGGCCTCCGGGTCGTCGGTCACCTCGAGGGATCGCGCACCGGCGCCGCGCAGGATCTCGGCGATCCGCTCCGCCTCGGCGACGGCGTCCGGGCCGTCGGTCTGCACGAGGAGATACGCCGCGCCCGCCGACACCATGTCTTCGCCCGTGTAGTCGCTGACCGCCTGCAGGAGGGCGGCGTCCATCAGCTCCATGATCGCGGGACGCTCGCCGGCGGCCGTCACCCCCGAAGCCGCCCGTGCCGCTGCGGCCGCGTCGGCGAAGTAGGCGCCGATCGTCGGGACGACCCCGGTCACCATCGGACGCACCTTCAGCGTGCACTCGGTGATGATGCCGAGCGTGCCCTCCGATCCGATGAAGAGGGCGCACAGGTCGAGCCCCGACACGCCCTTCACCGTGCGATGGCCGACGGTGATCACCTCCCCGTCCGCGAGCACCACCGTGAGCGCCAGGACGGCCTCCCGCGTCACGCCGTACTTGGCGCACAGCAGCCCGCCGGCGTTCATCGCGATGTTGCCGCCCACCGTCGAGATCGCCTTCGACGCGGGATCCGGCGGCCACCACAGACCGTGCTCCGCGAGCACCGCGTTGAGGTCCCCGTTGAGGATCCCGGGCTGCACGACCGCGAGCTGGTTGCCGACCGAGATCTCGACCATCGACGTCATCCGGTCGGTGGCGACCACGATCTGGCCACGGCCCGCGACCGCGCCGCCGGCGAGGCCGGTGCCCGCACCGCGCGGCACCACCGGAACGGAGTACCGCGAGGCGATGCGGCAGATCTCCTGCACCTCGGCGGTGCTGCGCGGATGCAACACCAGTTCCGCGATCCCCGCGGACCGCGTACCCGACCGGTCGGTCGAGTACGCGGCGCGGGCCGCGTCGTCGGCGTCCACCCCGCCGGGGACCGCGTCGCGCAGGGCGGCGACGGCCTCGGCGGGGAGCGCCGTGGTCACGGCGGTGGAGCTCACGCCTTGGACAGGCCGTAGATCGGGCTCTGCTCCTGCTCGGCCTCGCGCTCCGGCCCGAGCGGGATGCCGCTGCGGTCGCGCAGCAGCAGCGTCGCGACGAGGCCCAGGAGCGTCATGCCGGCGAGGTACCAGGTGACCGACACGGTCGTGCCCGTCGCCTGGACGAGCGCCGTGGCGATGGTCGGGGCGAACGCGCCGCCGAGGATCGCGCCGATCGCGTACGAGATCGAGACGCCCGAGAAGCGGATCGAGGCCGGGAACAGCTCCGAGTACAGCGCCGCCTGCGGACCGTACGTGAACCCGAGGCCGATCGTGAGGATCGCGAGGCCCAGGAAGAGCAGCCAGATGTTGCCCGTGTTCACGAGCGGGAACAGCGTGAACACACCGATCAGCTGCAGGATCCAGCCGATGATGTACGTCGTGCGACGGCCGATGCGGTCGGAGAGGACGCCTGCCGCGAAGGTCGACAGCAGCCACGTGACGGCCGAGCCGGCGACGGCCCACAGCACCGGACCGCGCTCGAGCGCCAGCGGTCCCTCGGGGTTGGTGGAGTAGTTCTGGATGTAGCCGCCCGTGGTCATGTAACCCACGGCGTTGTTGCCGGCGAACACGAACGCCGCGATGATCACGAGCAGCAGGTGCTTGCGGAACAGCTGGACGATCGGCATGCGCGCCTTCTCCTTGCGCTCGGCCAGCTCGGTGAACACCGGGCTCTCCTCGACGCGACGGCGCACGTACCAGCCGACCAGGATGAGCACCACGCTCAGGAGGAACGGCACGCGCCAGCCCCACTCGAGGAACGCGTCGCCGGGGGCGATCATCGCCATGACGGCCATCACGCCGGAGGCCAGCAGCAGGCCGAGAGGAACGCCGATCTGCGGCGAGGCGCCGAACGCGCCGCGGCGCTGCTTCGGGGCGTGCTCGACGGCCATGAGGACCGCACCGCCCCATTCGCCGCCGGCGGACAGGCCCTGGAGGATGCGCAGGAGCACCAGCAGGATCGGCGCGGCCACGCCGATGGCCTCGTACGTCGGGAGGATGCCGATGAGCGCGGTCGCCGCGCCCATCAGGATCAGCGTCCACATCAGCACGACCTTGCGGCCGTACTTGTCGCCGAAGTGCCCCGCGAGGAAGGCGCCGAGCGGGCGGAACAGGAAGCTCACGCCCACCGTGGCGAAGGAGATCAGCACGCTGTTGGCACCCAGCGGGGCGAAGAACAGCTGCCCGAACACCAGACCGGCTGCGGACGCGTAGATGAAGAAGTCGTACCACTCGACGGTCGTGCCGACGACCGTGGCGAAGACGACGCGGCGCCGATCGGCCGGTGTGGCGATCGTGCCGGTGGGGGTGAATCCCTGTGGGGGACGGGCTGTGCTCATCAGTGACTCCTGCGTCGGGGGTGACATCTTCGTCGCCGGCGTGCCGAGATCGGGGTGGTTGCCGGATGTCCGATGATCATATACGATTTCGCATACGACGCAAGAGGTCGACGAGTAAGGGAGCTCATGGACGAGATGACGCAGGCGACGGACCCGCGATTCGCGGCCCTTCCCGGCCGCCCGGGCAAGATCATCGCCATCCACCTGAGCTACGCGTCGCGTGCCGACCAGCGCGGACGCCGGCCACAGCATCCGTCCTACTTCTTCAAGCCCTCCAGCTCCCTGGCCGGCTCCGGCAGCACGATCGAGCGCCCGGAAGGCACCGAACTCCTCGCCTTCGAGGGCGAGATCGCGCTCGTGATCGGGCGGCCCGCCCGCCGCGTCCCGCTCGCGGAGGCGTGGGACCACGTCGCGTGGGTCACCGCCGCGAACGACTTCGGCCTCTACGACCTCCGCGCGAACGACAAGGGCTCCAACGTGCGCTCGAAGGGCGGCGACGGCTACACCCCGGTCGGCCCCTCGCTCATCGACGCGCGCACGGTCGACCAGGGCGCGCTGCGGGTGCGCACGTGGCTGAACGGCGAGCTCGTGCAGGACGACACCTCGGCGGGCATGATCTTCTCCCTCCCGCAGCTCGTCGCCGACCTGTCGCAGCACTTCACGCTCGAGACCGGCGACGTGATCCTCACGGGCACCCCCGCCGGTTCGTCGGTGGCCCGGCCCGGCGACGTCGTCGAGGTCGAGGTCGACGTGCCGGGCGGCCCGTCGTCGGGGCGCCTCGTCACCACCGTCGTGCAGGGTGAGGCGGGCTTCGACGCCGCACTCGGCTCGCTCCCCGCCGTCGACGACCTGCAGCGCACCGAGGCGTGGGGGTCGCGCGAGGCCGCGGGGCTGCCCGCCGAGGACGCGGATGCTCCGAACCCGGCCGGCGACGCGCTCGGCTCCGGCCTCTCCCCCGCGCTCCGCGCGAAGCTCGAGGCTGTGCCGGTCGCGGGCCTGTCGGCACAGCTGCGCAAGCGCGGGCTGAACAACGTGCACATCGACGGCGTGCGGCCGCTTCACCGGGACGCGAAGCTCGTCGGCACCGCCCGCACCCTCCGCTTCGTGCCGAATCGCGAAGACCTCTTCGCCGCGCACGGCGGCGGATACAACGCGCAGAAGCGCGTCTTCGACGCCGTCGGCGAGGGTGAGGTCGTGGTGATCGAGGCCCGGGGCGACGCCGGATCCGGCACGCTCGGCGACATCCTCGCGATCCGCGCGCACGCCCGCGGTGCGGCCGGCATCGTCACCGACGGAGGAGTGCGGGATGCCGCAGCCGTCGCCGCAGTCGGCATCCCGGTCTACTCGTCCGGCGCCCATCCCGCCGTCCTCGGTCGCAAGCACGTGCCCTGGGAGGGCGATGTCACCGTCGCGTGCGGGGGGACGACGGTGCAGCCGGGCGACATCCTGGTCGGAGACGGCGACGGCGTCGTCGTCATCCCACCGGAGATCGTCGAGGAGATCGTCGATGCGGCCCTCGCCCAGGAGGACGAGGACGCGTGGATCGCGCAGCGCGTCGCGGAAGGCCACCCCGTCGACGGGCTGTTCCCGATGAACGCCGACTGGCGTGCGAAGTACGACGCCGATTCGGCCACCGAGCTCGGACGGAGTCAGCAACCGGTCGACGCACAGGGACCCGAGAACGAGGAGGGCCGCGCATGACCCCGACCGACGCCGCCGTCGGCCAGGCTCCGGGATCGGAGCTGAGCAAGTCGCAGCAGGCCTACCGCTGGATCAAGGAGCGCATCGCCAACCAGGAGTTCACCCCCGGCTACCGGCTCGTGCTCGGCACCATCGCCGGCGAGCTCGACATGAGCGTCGTGCCGGTGCGCGAGGCCATCCGCCAGCTCGAGGCCGAGGGGCTCGTCACGTTCGAGCGCAACGTGGGCGCACGGGTGTCGATGGTCGACGACTCGCAGTACCGCTATAGCATGCAGGCGCTGTCGATCCTCGAGGGCACCGCGACGGCGCTCGCGGCGCGGAGGCTCACGGCCGACGACATCCGCAACGCCCGCCGCATCAACGAGCTCATGATCGAGACGCTCGAGCACTTCGACCCGCGCGCGTTCACGGCGCTCAACCAGGAGTTCCACGCCGCGCTGTTCGAGAAGTGCGCGAACCCGCGCATGCTCGACCTCGTGCACGCCGAGTGGGCGCGCCTCGGACACCTCCGCGACTCGACGTTCGCGTTCATTCCCGGCCGCGCGCAGGAGTCGGTGCGCGAGCACGAGAACATCCTCGTGCTCATCGAGACCGGCGCCCCGCTGGGCGAGATCGAGAAGGCCGCCCGGCGCCACCGCTCGGCGACGCTCGACGCCTACATGATCCACGAGCACCCCGACGAGGCGCTGGGCCTTCCCGCTTTTTGATTCACGGATGCCGGGGGCTCCGGCATCCGTCTCCCCGACCTCCGACGAAGGAGCAGCAATGACCGACACCCAGACCGTTCCCGCGACGCGGCACGTGCCCGAGGGCCTGCCCAGCCGCATCCAGCACTACATCGACGGCGAGTTCGTCGACTCGGCCGACGGCGACACGTTCGACGTGCTCGACCCCGTGACGAACGAGACGTATGTGCAGGCCGCAGCAGGCAAGAAGGCGGATATCGACCGTGCCGTCGCCGCCGCGCGGCGCGCATTCACCGAGGGACCGTGGCCCCGGATGCTCCCGCGCGAGCGCTCGCGCGTGCTCCACCGCATCGCCGACATCGTGGAGTCCCGCGATGCACGCCTCGCCGAGCTGGAGTCGTTCGACTCGGGCCTGCCGATCACGCAGGCGCTCGGCCAGGCCCGCCGGGCGGCCGAGAACTTCCGGTTCTTCGCCGACCTGATCGTGGCGCAGGCCGACGACGCCTACAAGGTGCCGGGCCGCCAGATGAACTACGTCAACCGCAAGCCGATCGGCGTCGCCGGGCTCATCACGCCGTGGAACACCCCGTTCATGCTCGAGTCGTGGAAGCTCGGCCCCGCGCTCGCCACCGGCAACACGGTGGTGCTCAAGCCCGCCGAGTTCACGCCGCTGTCGGCGTCGCTGTGGGCCGGCATCTTCGAGGAGGCGGGGCTGCCGAAGGGCGTGTTCAACCTCGTCAACGGGCTCGGTGAGGACGCCGGCGACGCGCTGGTCAAGCACCCCGACGTGCCGCTGATCTCGTTCACCGGCGAATCCCGCACCGGGCAGATCATCTTCGGCAACGCCGCGCCGTTCCTGAAGGGCCTGTCGATGGAGCTCGGCGGGAAGAGCCCGGCCGTCGTGTTCGCCGACGCCGACCTCGAGGCGGCGATCGACGCCACCATCTTCGGGGTGTTCTCCCTCAACGGCGAGCGCTGCACCGCCGGCTCGCGCATCCTCGTGGAGCGGCCGATCTACGACGAGTTCGTCGAGCGCTACGCCGCACAGGCCGACCGCGTCGTGGTCGGCTACCCGCACGACCCGGCCACCGAGGTCGGTGCGCTCGTGCACCCCGAGCACTACGACAAGGTCGTCTCGTACATCGAGATCGGCAAGTCCGAGGCCCGCCTGGTCGCCGGCGGGGGCCGTCCCGACGGATTCGACGAAGGCAACTTCGTGCGCCCCACGGTGTTCGCCGACGTCGCTCCCGACGCCCGCATCTTCCAGGAGGAGATCTTCGGCCCGGTCGTCGCGATCACCCCGTTCGACACCGACGAGGAGGCGCTCGAGCTCGCCAACGGCGTGCGCTACGGCCTCGCCGCGTACGTCTGGACCAACGACCTCAAGCGCGCCCACAACTTCTCGCAGGCCATCGAGGCCGGCATGGTGTGGCTGAACTCGAACAACGTGCGCGACCTCCGGACCCCGTTCGGCGGCGTCAAGGCCTCCGGACTCGGGCACGAGGGCGGCTACCGCTCCATCGACTTCTACACCGACCAGCAGGCCGTGCACATCACGCTCGGCCCCGCCCACAACCCCACCTTCGGAAAGGCGGATGCCACCGGCCACTGAGGGCCGCAGCATCCATCGCCAGAATCCCACGCAAGGACGCGACATGACCCACCGTGACCAGATGACCCGCACCTCCTCCGGCTTCTACGTGAGCCAGGAGGCGCCGATCCTCTCCGACAACCCGATCCCCACGCCGCAGGCGAGCCCGCCCGACATCCTGCGCTGCGCGTACATGGAGCTCGTCGTCACCGACCTGCTCGCCTCCCGCGAGTTCTACGTCGACGTGCTCGGCCTCTACGTCACCGAGGAGGACGAGAACACGATCTACCTCCGGTCGACCGAGGAGTTCATCCACCACAACCTCGTGCTGCGGCAAGGGCCGGTGGCCGCGGTCGCCGCGTTCTCGTACCGCGTGCGCACCCCCGAGGACCTCGACAAGGCCGTCGCCTTCTACGACGAGCTCGGCTGCCGCATCGAGCGCCGCCCCGGCGGGTTCACCAAGGGCATCGGCGACTCGGTGCGCGTGACCGACCCGCTCGGCTTCCCGTACGAGTTCTTCTACGCCACCGAGCACGTCGAGCGCCTGTCGTGGCGGTACGACCTGCACACCCCCGGCGAGCTCGTGCGCCTGGACCACTTCAACCAGGTCACCCCCGACGTGCCCCGCGCCGTGAACTTCATGCAGTCGCTCGGGTTCCGCGTCACGGAGGACATCCAGGACGAAGAGGGCACGGTCTACGCCGCGTGGATGCGCCGCAAGCCCACCGTGCACGACACCGCGATGACCGGCGGCGACGGCCCGCGCATGCACCACGTCGCGTTCGCCACCCACGAGAAGCACAACATCCTCGCGATCTGCGACAAGCTCGGCGCCCTCCGCCGCTCCGACGCGATCGAGCGCGGCCCCGGCCGCCACGGCGTCTCCAACGCGTTCTACCTGTACCTGCGCGACCCCGACGGGCACCGCGTCGAGATCTACACGCAGGACTACTACACCGGCGACCCCGACAACCCCGTCGTCACGTGGGACGTCCACGACAACCAGCGCCGCGACTGGTGGGGCAACCCGGTCGTGCCGTCCTGGTACACCGAGGCCTCGCGCGTGCTCGACCTCGACGGCAACCCGCAGCCCGTCGTCGCCCGCACGGATTCGTCCGAGATGGCAGTCACGATCGGCGCCGACGGCTTCTCGTACACGCGGCCCGACGACCAGGCCGAAGAGATGCCCAGCTGGAAGCAGGGCGAGTACAAACTCGGCCACCAGCTGTAGCCGAGGCATCCGTCCTCCTGCTCACCCGTCACGAAGTGCCGACGCGCACGACACTTTTCGACAGGTGAGCAGGAGGGCCCGAGCCTCAGGCCACCCATCCCCACTGCTCACCTGTCACGATGTGCCTGCTCGGACAGCAGATGACGGGCGAGCAGGAAGACCTCGACTCCAGGAGAGACGGATGCTGCACCCCGACGACATCGCCGCAATCGCGGCCGAGCTGGCCGAGGCCGACCGCACGCACGGCGTGATCCCGCGCATCACGGCGCGGTACCCGGACGCGACGGTCGAGGACTCGTACGCGATCCAGGGGGTGTGGCGCGACCAGAACATCGCCGCCGGGCGCACGCTCGTCGGCCGCAAGATCGGGCTCACGTCGAAGGCGATGCAGCAGGCCACCGGCATCACCGAGCCCGACTACGGCGTGATGTTCGACGACACCGTGTACCGCTCCGGCGCCGAGATCCCCGTCGACCTCTTCTCGAACGTCCGCGTCGAGGTGGAGCTCGCCTTCGTGCTCAAGGAGCCGCTCGAAGGCCCCGACTGCACGCTCGACGACGCCCTCGCGGCGATCGACTACGCCGTGCCGGCTCTCGAGGTGCTGAACTCGCACATCGAGCTCGAGGGCCGCACCATCGTCGACACCATCTCCGACAACGCCGCCTACGGCGCGATGGTGCTCGGCGACGTGCGCAAGCGTCCCGACGAGATCGATCTGCGCTGGGTGCCGGGCGTCCTCAGCCGCAACGGCGAGATCGAAGAGACCGGCGTCGCCGCCGGCGTGCTCGGCCACCCCGCGACCGGGGTGGCGTGGCTCGCGAACAAGTTCCACCAGCACGGCGCGCGCCTCGAGGCGGGCGAGATCATCCTCGCCGGCTCGTTCACCCGCCCCATGTGGGTGTCGCGGGGCGATACGGTCGAGTGCGACTACGGACCCATGGGAGTGATCGAATGCCGCTTCGTCTGAGCCCGACCTTCCGCGACGCCCTCGCTGAGGCGCACCGCCCGCTCGCGGGCATCTGGGTGTGCACGGGCTCGCCGCTCGTGGCCGAGATCTGCGCGGGCTCAGGCCTCGACTGGGTGCTCGTCGACATGGAGCACTCCCCCAACGGCCTCGAGTCGGTGCTCGCTCAACTGCAGGCCGTCGCCGCCTACCCGGTCACCCCGGTCGTGCGCGTGCCGATCGGCGACGTGGTGACGATCAAGCAGGTGCTCGATCTCGGTGCCCAGAACCTGCTCGTGCCCATGGTGTCTTCGAGGACGGATGCTGAAGCCGTCGTCGCGGCCGTGCGCTATCCCCCGCGCGGCACCCGTGGCGTGGGCTCCGCGCTGGCGCGGTCGGCCCGGTGGAACCGCGTCGACGACTACCTCCAGGACGCCGATGCGCACGTCTCGCTGTTCGTCCAGATCGAGACGACGGCCGGCGTCGAGGCGGCTGCCGAGATCGCCGCGGTCGACGGCGTGGACGGCGTCTTCGTCGGGCCTGCCGATCTCGCCGCGTCGATGGGCGTCCTCGGGCAGCAGACCCACCCCGATGTCGTCGCCGCCGCGCTGCGCACGTTCGAGGCGGTGCGCGCCGCGGGCAAGCCCGTCGGCGTCAACGCCTTCGATCCCGCCGTGGCCCAGGCGTACCTCGATGCCGGGGCTTCGTTCGTGCTGGTCGGCGCCGACGTAGGGCTCCTGGCCCGCGGCTCGGAGGCCCTCGCCACGCGCTGGGTCGCAGCATCCGTCCCCTCCGACGGCGCCGCAGGCGAGCGCGCCTCGTACTGAGCGAGCGACCGCTGCACAGCGCAGCTGTCAAGGCCACCCACCGGGCGTCTCCGCCATGACACCCTGGGCGCATGCAGCGTGATGTCGCCAGCCGGATCGTCCTCAACGTCACCGTCCCCGCGGACCTGGTCTTCGCGGTCGCGGTGTCGGGCCACTACACGCCGAACCCCGAGGAGTTCCGGGCGACGCTCGACGGCTCGCCCATCGAGTCGCACGAGCTCTCGGACGCGCACGGCACCCGGCTGCACCGGCTGACCAGCGCACCGGGCGAACTCGTCGTCGAGTACCGTGCCCGTGTGCTCGGCCCGGGCAACACCGCGATCGCCCGCGAGCCCGACCTGCTCACGTACGGACGCCCGAGCCGCTACGCCGAATCGGACGCGCTGGCCCCCACCGCCGCCGCGGAATTCGCGGGCATCGAGGATCCGGGGGCGCTCCTCACCGCGGTCTCGTCGTGGGTGGGCACGCGCCTCTCCTACGTCCCCGGCTCGTCGCTCCCCACCGACGGCGCGGTCCGCACCCTGCTCCAGCGCCGAGGCGTGTGCCGGGACTACGCGCACCTGTGCGTGGCGCTGCTCCGGGCGCTCGGCATCCCCTCCCGCATCGTCGCCGTGTACGCGCCGGGACTCGATCCGATGGACTTCCACGCCGTCGCCGAGGCATGGATCGACGACGCCTGGCGGGTGGTCGATGCGACCACCCTCGCTCCGCGCCAGACGCTCGTGCGCATCGCCACGGGTCGCGACGCCGCCGACACCGCCTTCCTCACCGTCGTCTCGGGTCGCGCCGATCTCGTCGACCTGGCCGTCACGTCGACGGCGGACACCCTCCCGGCCGACGACATCGACGAACGGGTCTCGATCGCCTAGTCCCCGCGCGACGAGGTCGCCGACGTGGCACAGTGAAACCATGAAGAAGTGGGTCGTGCGGTTCGCGTCGCTGCTCGTGTTCAACATCGTCGTGCTGCTGGTCGTCGGCTGGCTCACTCCGGCGCGCGTCGGCTGGGCCGCGCTGTGGGCCGGCATCGTGCTGACGGCGCTCGTCATCTGGATCAAGCCGCTCGTCGAGAAGTGGTTCCGCTCGATGGCGGCGAAGTCCGCGAACCAGCGCACCAAGGCCGGCGAGAAGCTCGTCGAGTTCCTGCTCGCGTTCGCCGTCGCGTTCCTCGTCTGGATCGTCACCGTCGTCTTCACCGGCGTCTCGATCGGCGGCGGCATCTTCGGCGCGTTCTGGGGCTGGGTGATCCCGCCCGTGATCCTCCTCATCGGCTGGGCGATCTACGGCGCCATCGACGACAGGGTCGAGACCCACGCGGGCACCCTGTACGACAAGGCGACCGGGTCGAAGACCTCCGCTTCGCGGGACACGGATGCTGCCGCCCCGCCGATCCCCAGCCCCGAGGCATCCGCCGGCCGCAGGGAACTGAACGACGGGCTCACCGACGAGCAGCGACGCATGCTCGACGAACTCGGCAAGGGCTGATTTCGCGCGACCTGTCGATCGGGGCGGACGCCGATCGTCATAGGGGTGTCGACAGACCTCCAGAAAGGACGACACCATGCGATACGCACTCCTCCTCCACTACCCCGAGATGACCCCCGAAGACATGGGCGACGACGCCTGGGCCGAGGGCATGCGCGAGTTCGACGAGTACGCCAAGGCGCTCGACGACGCCGGCGTTCTGATCTCGGCCGAGGTGCTGCAGCCCTCCGCCGTGACCACGACGGTGACCGCGCCCGACGGCACGCTGCGCGTGCAGGACGGTCCGTTCGCCGACACCAAGGAACAGCTCGGCGGAACGTTCGTCATCGATGTCGCCGACCTCGACGCCGCCATCGGCTGGGCCGGCAGGGCGCCGTCGATCAGCTGGGGCACCGTCGAGGTGCGCCCCAGCGCGACCCGTTTCGAGAACGGCGCCTGGACCCCGTTCGCGAACTGATGCCCGCCGCCTCCGACTCCCGTGCGGTCGCCGAGCGCACCGCGCGGGAGTCCTACGGCCGCATCCTGGCGGTGGTCGCCGCCACCACGCACGACGTCGCCCTCGCCGAGGACGCCCTCGCCGACGCGTTCGAGCGGGCACTGCGCACGTGGCCGGAGGACGGCATCCCCGCCAATCCCGAAGGGTGGCTGGTCACCGTGGCCCGTAACCGACTGCGCGATGCGCTCTCGTCGGCGGTGAGCCGGACGGGTGTGCCGCTCGACGACGGGATCGGCGCGGTGCGAGCGGACGAGCGGGAGGTCGATGCGCTCACGGCGCTGGAGCGGTCCGAGGCCATCCCCGACCGTCGACTCGAGCTGCTCTTCGCCTGTGCACATCCGGCCATCGACCCGGCCATCCGCACGCCCCTCATGCTGCAGACCGTGCTCGGCTTCGAGGCGGCCGAGATCGCCCGTGCCTTCGGCGTGGCGCCGGCGACGATGGCGCAGCGGCTGGTGCGCGCGAAGCGGCGGATCCGTGACGCCGGCATCCCGTTCCGCATCCCGACTCGCGCCGACATGCCGTCGCGGCTGCCCGCCGTGCTCGAGGCGGTGTACGGCGCCTACGCCATCGGCTGGCTCGACCAGGGCGACGAGCCGCGGGAGTCGCTCGCCGACGAGGCGCGATGGCTCGCGGTGCTGACCGCGACGCTGCTCGACGACGAGCCCGAGGCGTGGGGGCTCGCTGCGCTCCTCACCTACGCGCAGTCGCGGGCCCTCGCCCGCGTCGACCTGCCGTGGCCTCCGCTCGACGAGCAGGACCCGGCGCTGTGGGATCGCACGCTCATCGCCGAGGGCGCGGCACTGCTGCGCCGCGCCTCGGCGCTCGGGTCGCCGCTCGGGCGCTTCCAGCTCGAGGCGGCGATCCAGGCGGTGCACTGCGACCGCGCCCGCACCGGCGCCCTCGACGTCGAGGCCCTCGTGAAGCTCTACCGCGGGCTCGTCGCGATCGCGCCGACCGACGGTGCGCGACGGGCCCTGGCGGCGGCGGAGGCGCGGCTCGCGTCCGCGTCGTGATGACGCTGCCGGGCCGCGGCATCCGTCTTCCGCATTGCGCTGTCGAAATCGGCATCCGCTGCCATTCGGAACAGCCACGGATGCCGATTGCGGTAGCGCGAGCGCACCCGACCGTGCCGGAACAGCCGCGGATGCCGATTGCGGTGGCGCGGGGTTCTTGGGGGACGGATGCTGTGGATCCCGGCTTCCCCGGCATCGGACGTGTAACAAACCGACCCGTACCGACCGCTGCGCCGAACCCGTCGACAAGATGGAAGGACCCGCGCCGCGACAGCACGCACGCGCGGGCACCCGACTTCTGGAGGCATCATGTCGCGCCGCATCCCTCTCGTCCGCATCGCCGCCGTCGGCGTCGCCCTCGCGGCCCTCGCCCTGACCGGCTGCGCGTCGGGCTCCGCTCCGGCGAACAGCGAGTCGTCGGCCGCCGACGCGGGCTACCTCACGCCCGGCAAGCTCACGATCGCCACCGGCGAGACGGCGTACGAGCCCTACGTGATCGGCGACGACCCGGAGTCGGGCGAAGGGTTCGAGGCAGCCGTCGCGTACGCCGTGGCCGAGGAGCTGGGCTTCGCCGCCGAAGACGTCGAGTGGGTGCGGACGAGCTTCGAGTCGGCGATCGCGCCGGGACCGAAGAGCTTCGACTTCAACATCCAGCAGTACACGATCACCGACGAGCGGAAGCAGGCCGTCGACTTCTCGTCGCCGTACTACGAGGCCAGCCAGTCGGTCGTCGCGCTGAAGGGCGGTGCCGCCGAGGGCGTCACCGACATCGCCGGACTCAAGGACCTGGTCCTGGGCGCGATGTCGGGATCCACGAGCGCTACCACGATCGAGGAGGCCATCGCCCCCGACACGGCACCCCAGCTGTACAGCTCCAACGAGGACGCGGTCGCCGCGCTCAAAGCGGGCCAGATCGACGCGATCGTGCTCGACACCCCGACGGCGTACACGGCCGTGAACTTCTACATCGACGACTCCTTCACGGTCGGCGAGCTGCCGGCTGCGGGGGTCCCCGACCAGTGGGGCCTGCTCCTGGCGAAGGACTCCCCGCTGACCGCGGACGTCACCGCGGCCGTCGACACCCTCCGCGAGAACGGAACGCTCGACGAGCTCGAGGAGGAGTGGCTCTCGGTGCTCAGCGAAGGCGTGACACAGCTGAAGTGACCGCATCGGCTACGTTCGTCCGGTGACCACGCACCAGCCCAGCGCGCTCGAGCTCGACCGTCGCGCCTACCGGCGCCGCCGCTCGCGGCAGTCGGTGCTCATCGCGATCGCGTCGTCGCTCACGTTCGCCGTGATCGTCTGGGCGACGGTCATCAACACCGAGGGCTGGTCGAAGGTCCAGCAGTCGTTCTTCAACCTCGACGTCGCGATCCAGGCACTGCCCAAGGTGTGGGACGGCTTCCTGATCAACCTGCAGGTTCTCGCGTATTCGGTCGTGACCGTCGCCGTCGTCGCTCTGGTCATCGCCGTGCTGCGGACGCTTCGCGGGCCGGTGTTCTTCCCCGCACGCGTGCTCGCCGCCGGGTACACCGACCTCTTCCGCGGCCTGCCGTTCATCATCGTGCTCTACCTGATCGGCTTCGGGCTGCCCACCATCACGAACACCCGCATGCCCGTGGTGCTGCTCGGGGTCATCGCCGTGACGCTCACCTACTCCGCGTACGTCGCCGAGGTGATCCGGGCCGGCATCGAGGCGGTGCACCCGTCGCAGCGCCTCGCTGCCCGGGCCCTCGGACTCGGCTACGTGCAGTCGCTGCGCCGCGTCGTGCTTCCCCAGGCCTTCCGCAAGATCACGCCGCCCCTGATGAACGACTTCATCTCGATGCAGAAGGACGTGGGGCTGATCTCCATCCTCGGTGCGGTCGACGCGATCGCCGCCGCCCGGTCGGTGGCGTCCCTCACGTACAACTTCACTCCGTACGTCGTGGCGGGCGTCCTGTTCATCCTGCTCGCGATCCCGACGATCCGGCTCACGGATTGGTACACGGCCAGGCTCCGCGAGCGCGAGCAGGCAGGGGCGATCCTGTGACCGCCCTGCTGCGCGCGACCGGCATCCACAAGTCGTTCGGCGAGCGCGAGGTGCTGCGCGGCGTCGACCTCGAACTGGCGACCCACGAGGTCGTGGCCCTCATCGGCGCGAGCGGATCGGGCAAGTCGACGCTGCTGCGCTGCCTCAACCTCCTCGAGCCGATCGACGACGGGCAGATCTTCCTCGACGACGAGGACATCTCCGACCCGCGCGTGGACGCCAATCGCGTGCGCGCCCGCTTCGGGGCGGTGTTCCAGAGCTACAACCTGTTCCCGCACCTCACGGTGCTCGACAACGTCACGCTCGCGTCGCGGGTCGTGCACCGCCGGCCGCGCCGTGAGGCCGAGGCGCACGCGCTCGAACTTCTCCGCCGCATCGGGCTCGCCGACCTCGCGCACGAGCACCCCGACCGCCTCTCCGGAGGCCAGCAGCAGCGCGCCGCGATCGTGCGGGCGATCGCGACCGATCCCGAGGTGCTGTTCCTCGACGAGATCACGTCCGCCCTCGATCCCGAGCTCGTCGGCGAGGTGCTCGAGCTCGTGCGGCAGCTCGCCGCCGACGGCGCCACGATCCTGATGGCGACGCACGAGATGGCGTTCGCGCGGGATGTCGCCCACCGCGTGGTGTTCCTCGACGCGGGCACGATCGTGGAGCAGGGACCGCCGTCCGAGGTGCTCGCCGCGCCCCGGGAAGCTCGCACCCGGGCGTTCCTCGCGCGCTTCACCGCCTGATCCCTTCTCTCCGGGCCGGTCACTTCACGTGATCTCACCGAGCGCACGCGTTATGCGCGGGCATAACGGGTCACCTCGGTGCGAACAGGTGATGTGAACATGGGGAGGCGAGTCAACTTGTTGACTTATGGTGAGTCAACTGGTTTACTCACTGATGTGTCCGACCGCCTGACCTTCACGCTCCACGAGCTCGTCGCTGAGCTCGACGCGTTCGCCGACGCCGCCCTGCAGGCGGGGTACGGCGTGACGTTCAACCACTTCCAGTTCCTCGCCGTGCTCTACGACCACGAGCCCGTCGACATGACGACGCTGGCCCGGTGCCTCGGCGTCACGAAGGCCGCCGTGAGCAAGCGGGTGCCGGCGCTCGTCGAGGACGGGTGGATCACCGCGGCTTCGCAGCCCGGTGCGGGCCGCAGCATCCTGCTCGCCCTCACGCCGAAGGGCACCGCCCTCGTGCGCGACGCGGGCGAAGTGCTCGAGCGCGAGTTCGCCGCGATGCTGACGCACCCCTCCCTCGCGGGCGATCCCATCGACGCTCCCCGCCTGAACGCCCAGCTCGTCGCCCTCACCGCCTTCATCCAGCACCAGCCGACCGCCCCACAGGAGACCCCCGCATGAACGCTCCCCGCATCCTCGTGATCGTCGGCACGCCCTTCGCGAGCAGCCTCAACCACGCCCTGGCCAAGTCGTACGCCGACGCGGCCCGCGCCGGCGGCGCCGAAGTGCGCGTCGTCGACCTCGCGAACGACGCCGTGCCGCGGCATCCGTCCGAGCGCGATGAGGTGCGCCTGCCCCGCACCGACGCCGACGTCCCGCTCACGCCCGAGGTCGCGGCGTATGTCGCGGACGTCGACTGGGCCGACCACCTCGTGTTCTTCTTCCCGCAGTGGTGGGGGTCGCTTCCCGGCGCCCTCAAGACGTGGATAGACCGCGTGTTCGTGCGCGGCTTCGCGTACCGCTACCGGCCGACCGGGCGGCTGTGGGACAAGCTGCTCACCGGGCGCAGCGCGCGCATCGTCATGACGATGGACTCGCCCAGGTTCTGGGACGCGTGGGTCTACCGCGACGCGCCGATCCGGTCGCTGCGCAACGCGACGCTGCAGTACTGCGGCGTCAAGGTGCGGGGCGTCACACGGCTCGCGGAGGTGCGCCACAGCACCGACGCCGACCGCGAGCGCTGGGTGCGCGGCATGGCCTCGTTCGGGGCGACGGATGCCGAGTCCGTCGCCCCGCGCACGCGCGACGAGCTCGTCGCGGCCTGACGTCAGGCCAGCGACCGCTCGGCGGCCTCGACCACGTTCGTCATGAGCAGCGCCACGGTCATCGGCCCCACCCCACCCGGGTTGGGCGAGAGGTAGCCGGCGACCTCGGCGACCTCGGGCGCGACATCGCCGTGGACGCGCGACTTGCCCGTCTCGGGGTCGTCCTCGCGGGTGACGCCGACGTCGAGCACGGCGGCGCCGGGCTTGACGTCCTCGGCACGCACGATGTGCTTGACGCCCGCCGCAGCCACGATCACGTCCGCCTGGCGCAGGTGGTGCGACAGGTCGGCCGTGCCGGTGTGCGTGAGCGTGACCGTCGCGTTGATCTCGCGGCGCGTGAGCAGCAGGCCGATCGAGCGCCCGATCGTCACGCCGCGGCCGACGACGACGACGTCCTTGCCCTTGAGGTCGTAGTCGTTTCGCAGCAGCAGCTCGATCACGCCTCGCGGCGTGCACGGCAGCGGCGTCGTGATCGGGGAGTTGACGTTGAGCACGAGTCGGCCGAGGTTCGTCGGGTGCAGGCCGTCGGCGTCCTTCGCGGGGTCGATGCGCTCGAGGATCGCGTCGGTGTCGAGGTGCTTCGGCAGCGGCAGCTGCACGATGTACCCATGGCACTCGGGGTCGGCGTTGAGCTCGTCGATCAGCGCCTCGACCTCAGCCTGCGTGGCGTCGGCAGGCAGCTCGCGCTGGATCGAGTTCATGCCGATCGCCTCGGATTCGCGGTGCTTCATCCCGACGTAGAGCTGGGACGCGGGGTCGGCGCCGACGAGCACCGTGGCGATGCCCGGCGTGATCCCCCGCGCCTTCAGCGCGGCGACGCGCTCGCGCAGCTCGTCCTTGATCTCGGCGGCCGCGGCCCTGCCGTCGAGCTTGAGCGCGGTCACTGCTGGAGGCCCGGGTACAGGGGGAAGGCGGCGGTCAGCGCCGCGACGCGAGCGCGCAGCGCCGGCACGTCGGCGTTCGGCTGGAGAGCCAGCGCGATGACGTCGGCGACCTCGGTGAACTCGGCGTCGCCGAAGCCGCGGGTCGCGAGCGCCGGCGTGCCGATGCGCAGGCCCGACGTCACCATCGGCGGGCGCGGGTCGTTCGGCACGGCGTTGCGGTTCACCGTGATGTGGATCTCGTGCAGGAGGTCCTCGGCCTGCTTGCCGTCGATCTCGGCGTGGCGGAGGTCGACGAGCACGAGGTGCACGTCGGTGCCGCCCGAGCGCACCGCGATGCCGGCGCCGGCCACATCGGGCTGCGAGAGGCGCTCGGCGATGATGTGGGCGCCGCGCAGCACGCGCTCCTGACGCTCCTTGAACTCCGGGGTTGCCGCGAGCTTGAATGCGGTCGCCTTCGCGGCGATCACGTGCATGAGCGGGCCGCCCTGCTGGCCCGGGAAGACCGCGGTGTTGATCTTCTTGGCGAGGTCGGCGTCGTTGGTGAGGATGAAGCCCGAGCGCGGGCCGCCGATCGTCTTGTGCACGGTCGACGACACGACGTGGGCGTGCGGCACCGGGTTCGGGTGCAGGCCCGCGGCGACGAGGCCCGCGAAGTGGGCCATGTCGACCCACAGCGTCGCACCGACCTCGTCCGCGATCTCGCGGAACTTCGCGAAGTCGAGCTGACGCGGGTAGGCGGACCAGCCCGCGATGATGACCTTGGGCTGGTGCTCGACGGCGAGGCGGCGCACCTCGTCCATGTCGATGGTCGAGGTCTCGGGGTCGACGCCGTACGCGACGATGTTGTACAGCCGGCCCGAGAAGTTGATCTTCATGCCGTGCGTGAGGTGGCCGCCCTGGTCGAGCGACAGGCCGAGCAGCGTGTCGCCGGGGCGTGCGATCGCGTGCAGCACCGCGGCGTTGGCGGTCGCGCCCGAGTGCGGCTGGACGTTCGCGAACTCGGCGCCGAACAGCTCCTTCGCGCGGAGGATCGCGAGCTCCTCGGCGACGTCGACCTCTTCGCAGCCGCCGTAGTAGCGGCGTCCCGGGTAGCCCTCGGCGTACTTGTTGGTGAGCACCGAGCCCTGCGACTGCAGCACCGATACCGGCACGAAGTTCTCGGAGGCGATCATCTCGAGGTAGCCGCGCTGACGCTCGAGCTCGCGGTCGAGCACCTGGGCGATCTCGGGATCGACCTCGGAGAGGGGGGCGTTGAAGAACTGATCGGTCATGCGATCTCCTGACGACGGCTTGCTTCGAATTCCCCGGAGTCGGGGTCCACATCGGCCCAGGCGTGCGGTCGAATGCCGTAGTCGGTCGCTCCCCGGTGGTGGCCCACCTCAACGCCAGTCGCGACACACCGAGCATAACGGAACACGAACCGCTAGGCTGAGTCCGATCCCTTTTGTTAGGACTCTTTACATGAATCGTCGACGAGGACGGACTGTCGTGGCAGCGATCCTCGCCGTCGCACTGCTGGCCGGCTGCACCCCGGTCGCACAGAATGGAGACACCGTGTCGCTTCCCGCCGTCGTCCCCGCCCCCGTCTCGATCGAGACGGGCTCCGGCGCGCCGTTCAGGCTCACGTCCGCCACCACGGTCACCGGAGAGACGGATGCTGCCGCCGCCCTCTCCGCGATCGTCGGGGCCCGCACCGCGCTGGCGCTCGCGGACGGCGACGGCGACGGCGACGGCATCGAGCTGCGGATCGACACCGGCACCGGCGGACCGGAGTCCTACCGGATCGTGGCGGACGAGGCATCCGTCTCCGTCACCGGCGCCGATGCGGCCGGACTCTTCTACGGCGTGCAGACCTTGAGCCAGATCATCGCCCGCGACGAGCAGGGATGGACGGTGCCCGCCGTCACCATCGACGACTCCCCGCGCTTCGCGTACCGCGGCGTCATGCTCGACGTCGCCCGCCACTTCCACCCGGTCGAGACGGTCAAGGGCTACATCGACCGCGCGGCGTCGCTGAAGCTCAACGCGCTGCACCTGCACCTGACCGACGATCAGGGCTGGCGCATCCACCTCGACTCGCGGCCCGAGCTCACCGAGAAGGCGTCGGCGACCTCGGTCGGCGGAGACCTGGGCGGGTTCTACACGAAGGCCGACTTCCGCGAGATCGTCGAGTACGCGGCATCCCGTCACATGATCGTCGTCCCCGAGATCGACATGCCGGGCCACACGCACGCGGTCGGCCTCGCGTACCCCGAGCTCGCCGAGGACCCGACTCTCAGCGACCACATGCGCGAGATCATCCGCGACTACGGCGGCGAGGAGCCGCGGGCGGGCTCCCCGTACGACGGCATGGCGGTCGGGTTCTCGTCGCTGAAGATCCACGACGAGGCGACCTACGACTTCGTGGCCGACGTGTTCGGCGAGCTGGCCGCCATGACGCCCGGCCCGTACCTGCACTTCGGCGGCGACGAGTCGCTCTCGACGACCGACGAGGACTTCGCCGTCTTCGTCGCGCGCGCCAGCGCCATCATCGCCGACCTCGGCAAGACGCCGGTCGCATGGCACGAGGCCGGTGCGGCCGCCGACGTCGCCGACACCACCGTCGGCCAGTACTGGGGCTTCCTGACGCCGCAGGAGGGCGCCGCCGAGAAGGCGACCGCGTTCATCGACAACGGCGCGCAGCTGATCCTGTCGCCCGCCGACGCGATCTACCTCGACATGAAGTACCCCTCGGGTCCGGAGCTGGGCCTCACGTGGGCGAACGGCCCGACGAGCGTCGAGCGCGCCTACTCGTGGGAGCCCTCCGACGTCGTGCCCGGCGTCGACGATGCGGGCATCCTCGGCGTCGAGGCGCCGCTGTGGACCGAGACGATCCGCACGTCCGCCGACATCGACACGATGGCCTTCCCGCGCGCGGCCGCGGCCGCCGAGGCGGCGTGGTCCCCCGCGACGGGGGCGAGCGAGCTGCGCACGTGGGCGTCGTTCCGCGAGCGCGTCGGCGCCCTCGGCCCCCTGTGGACGAGCATGGGCATCGGCTTCCACCCGTCCGACGAGATCCCGTGGGCCACGGAGTGACCCCCGCCGAGTGATCCGGAGCACCGCATGAGCACCCTCGTCCACTCCGTCCGCCTGCTGGGCTCCGCCTCGGTCGACAGCGACCGCACCGACGGGTGGGCGCTCTTCGACGCCGGCCGCGTCGCGGCGACCGGCGTCGGCGGCGACCGGCCCCACGCCAGCGAGGTCGTCGACGGCGGGAACGGATGCCTCCTCCCGGGCTTCATCGACATCCACGGGCACGGCGGCGCCGCAGCGAGCTTCGACGACGGCCCCGAGGCGATCGCCACGGCACGTGCGGTTCACCGCGCGCACGGCACCACGCGCGCGGTGCTCTCGCTCATCACCGCCCCGATCGACGACCTCGCGGCCCGGGTGGCGACGGTCGCCGACCTGTGCGACGCCGACCCCACGATCCTCGGCTCGCACCTGGAGGGGCCGTTCCTCGACCCTGGCCACAAGGGCGCCCACACCGAGTCGCTGCTGCGGGCGCCGGACGCGGCATCCGTCGACCGTCTGCTCGAGGCGGGACGCGGGACGATCCGCCAGGTCACGCTTGCGCCGGAGCGCGAAGGCGCTTTCGACGCCATCCGCCGCTTCGTCGACGCCGGCGTGGCGGTCGCCGTGGGCCACACGAACGCGGACGCCGCGACGACGCGGCGCGCCTTCGACGCCGGCGCGACGCTCATCACGCACGCGTTCAACGCGATGCCCGGCATCCACCACCGCGCTCCCGGCCCCGTCGTCCCGGCCGTGCGCGACGAGCGGGTGACGCTGGAGGTCATCGCCGACGGCGTCCACGTCGACCTGGAGCTCGTGGCGACGCTGTTCGAGGTCGCCGGCGACCGGATCGCGCTCATCACCGACGCGATGGCGGCCGCCGGGGCACAGGACGGACAGTACGAACTGGGCGGGCTCGCCGTGCGGGTGACCGACGGGGTCGCACGCCTCGAAGAGGGTGGCGCGATCGCCGGCTCGACGCTCACTCAGGACGCCGCTCTGCGCCACGTCGTGGGAGTCGGCGTGCCGCTCGAGGTTGCTTCGCACGCGCTCAGCCGGCAGCCCGCGCACGCGATCCACCGCGACGACCTCGGCTCCCTCGACGTCGGCTCGCTCGCCGACGCCGTGCTGCTCGACGACGCACTCGCGGTGCGCCGCGTGTGGGTCGCCGGGCGCGAGGTCTGAGCCCGCGCACGTGAAAGGCGGGGCCGAAGGTCCCTCCCCCGAGATACCTCCGAGCCCCGCCTTGTCCGCGGGAATCCCGCGGGGGGCGGTCGCCGCTGTGCCCCACACAAGGGCGGCCTGCCACTCTGACGAAAGAGACGGCGACGGCGGCGATCTATTACGCGAGTTCTGGAAATTCGTTCGGAGCGGATGCTGCGCCTTCGACTCGCAGACCTGGTCAAATCCGGGGGCGGCGACGACAATGGAACGAGCCGCGGTCGCACCCGGGATCGACGTCGTCGATGTGCGCCGCGGAACTGGGGGATCCATGGACCACGAGGAAGTGCAGGAGCACGAGACCGACGTCGTCACCGACGCCGACGCCGATCTCGTCCTGCGGACGCGATCGGGCGACACCGACGCGTTCGCGGAGCTCTGGCGGCGCCACTACCGCGCGGGCGTCACCGTCGCGCGAAACATGACCTCGAGCCTCGATGCCGACGACCTCGTACAAGAGGCGTATACGCGCATCTACCACTCGATCGTCCACGGCGGCGGGCCGACCGGATCGTTCCGCGCGTACCTCTTCACCAGCATCCGCAACACCGCAGCAGCGTGGGGGCGCGCGCGCCGCGAGACCGCGTACGAGGAGCTCGACGGCGTCGAGGATCCGTCGGGCGTCGAGCACGAGAGCGAGGCCGCGCTCGACCGCGGCCTCACGCATCAGGCCTTCCGCAGCCTTCCGACGCGGTGGCAGGAGGTGCTCTGGTACTCCGAGATCGAACGCATGAAGCCCGCCGAGATCGCGCCGCTGCTCGGCATGAAGCCGACGGCGGTCGCGCAGCTGACGTTCCGCGCACGGGAAGGGCTGCGCGAGGCTTGGATCCAGGCGCACCTGCGGTCGGTGGCCGACGGCTCTGACTGCGAGTGGACCATCGAGCGCCTCGGCGCCTACTCGCGCCTCAATCTGGGCCGCCGCGACCACGCGAAGCTCGAGCGGCACCTCGCGGACTGCACGCGGTGCTCGATCGTCGCGAGCGAGGCCAGGGAGGTCTCGAGCCGGCTGGCACTCGTGCTGCTGCCCATCGCGCTCGGCGCGGTGGGCACCGCGGGCTACCTCGCGACCGTGCAGGGCGGCGGCGCACCGCTCGTCGCGCTGGCGTCGATGCCCTCGAGCATCGTCGATGGCGCCGTCACGATCGCCCCCGGCGGAGTCGCCGGCGCCGGTGCCGGTACGGTCACCGCCGCCCCGGGCGGCGTCGTGGGCGCGGGCGCGGGCACAGTCACCATCGCGCCGGGCGGAGTCGCGGGCGCCGGTGCGGCCGCGACGTCGGCCGGCGTGGGATCGGCGGGGGCGGTCGGCGCAGCAGGGGCGACGACCGCCGTCGCTTCCTCGGCGGCGGTGTTCGGCACGTCGGCGGTCGCCGGAATCGGTGCCGCCTCCGGGATCGCCGCCGCGAGCCTCGTGGTCGTCAGCGGCGTGGTCGCCGCCGCGGTGATGCTCCCGGCCGCCGCCGCTCCGGAACCGGTGCCGTCGCCGACACCGACGAACAACGTCGTGGCCGAGGACGCCGGAGCCCCGGCCCTGCTGGCGGACGAGTCGGGCGACCCCGCGCGCCAACTGACGGCGGAGACCGGCCCCGACCCCGCCGACATACCTGTCGTCCCGGCCGTCGATGCCGGCGACGCCCACGGCGACAGCGACGCCCCGGCGGACGGCGCTGCGGGCTCGGGCGGTGGGAAGGCCACGGGCCAGACCGGCAACGGCAAGGCGGAGGGCGACAGCGGGAGCACCTCGGGCAACAACGGCAGCACCTCGGGGAACAACGGCAGCACCTCGGGCAACAACGGCAGCACCTCGGGCAACAACGGCAGCACCTCGGGCAACAACGGCAACCCGACGAGCAACAACGGAAACCACGGCAACGGAACTGGCAACGGGAACGGCAACGGCAACGGCGCCGACTCCGCAAACGGCACCCCCACGAACGGCACCGGCGCGGGCAACGGCGGCGTCACCGGCAACGGCGGTTCGACGGGCAACGGCACCCCGGCCAACGGCACCGGCAACGGCAACGGCGGCGTCACCGGCGTGAACCGCGCCGTGCCCAAGCGCGCCGCGGGCGTGCCACAGGGCCACGGGCGCGGCCTCGCCGACCAGGGTGCGCCCGCGCCCGCCGCTCCGGCATCGGTCGAGCCCACAGCCGCCGACACGGCCGGCACCACCGAGGTGGCGGAGACCGAACCCGCAGCGGCCGACCCCGCAGACGGCGGGAACTGAGCGTTCGACCGCTGCGACGTGCGTCGCGCGCCCGACCGCCCGGCGGACGCGTCCTGCGCGCCGCCGTAGACTGGAGGCCATGTCCGACACGCCGAACGTCACTCCCGCGCGCCCTGCCGAGCCGGCGCCCGGAACGCGCGCGCCGCTGGCCGATGGCAAGGCTTCGCCGCTGGCCGCGATCGACCTGATCGCGTTCGTGTGCCAGATCCTCGCGTTCGGCACCCTCGCCCTGTGGGGCTTCGCGATGTGGCCGTTCCCGTGGAACATCGTCGCCGGCATCGCCGCCCCCGTCGTCGCCATCCTCCTTTGGGCGCTGTTCGTGTCGCCCCGCGCCGTGTTCGCGGTGCACCCGTTCGTGCGCGCGATCGTCGAGCTCCTGGTCTACGCGGCCGCGACCGCCGCCTGGTGGTCGATGGGCAACGCCTGGATCGGCCTCGCGTTCGGCGTCGTCGCCGTGACCGCGGGGGTCGTGGCGGGCCGCCGGCGCCTGTCGTGACCTCGGGCGCCGACGCGCTCGCCCTCCTCGGCGCGGCACTCGGCGACAGCGTCGACACGTTCCCGGCCTCGCTCGCCGCCGCGCGCGCCGACAAGTCCGGGCACGCAGCATCCGGTCTCCCGCTCGCCGTCGTGCACGCCCGCAGCATCGAGGACGTGCAGGAGACCCTCCGCATCGCGAGCCGCACCGGCACGCCGGTGGTGACCCGCGGCGCCGGCACCGGCCTCGCCGGGGGCGCCAACGCCGGACACGGCGAGATCGCCCTGTCGGTGCGCGGCATGGACCGCATGCTCGAGGTGCGTCCGGACGACCTCCTCGCGGTCGTCGAGCCCGGCATCCTCAACGCCGACCTCAACGCAGCCCTCGCCCCCTACGGACTCTGGTGGGCACCCGACCCGGCGAGCCGCGCGATCTCGACGGTCGGCGGCAACATCGCCACGGGCGCCGGCGGACTGCTGTGCGCCAAGTACGGCGTGGTGCGCGATGCGGTGCTCGGCGTCGACCTCGTGCTCGCCGACGGCCGGCTGCTCCACCTCGGCCATCGCACCGTCAAAGGAGTCACCGGTCTCGACCTGACCTCCCTCGTCGTGGGGTCCGAGGGCACGCTCGGCGTCGTCGTGGGCGCCACGCTGAAGCTCCGCCGGCTCGTGCCGGGCGAGGTGTGCACGATCGCCGCCACCTTCCGCGACGTGCGGACGGCGGCCGAGGCATCCGCCGCGGTCACCGCGTCCGGCGCGCAGCCGGCGATCATGGAGCTGATGGATGCTGCGTCCCTCGCGGCCGTCCATGCCCTGCTGTCGCTCGCGCCGCCCACTCCGGGCGCCGCGCAGCTCACGATCCAGACCGACGGCCCCGCCGCGACCGCCGAAGCCGACGCGATCGCCGACGTGCTCCGCGCCGCCGGCGGGAGCGTCGCGGTCTCGCACGATCGCGAGGAGGGCGAGCGGCTGCTCGCGATCCGCCGTTCCATGCACCCCGCCATGGAGACGCTGGGCACCGCCCTCATCGAGGACGTCTCGGTGCCCCGCAGCGCGCTGCCCGCCATGTTCGACGAGATCGCCCGCGTCGAACGCGAGCACGGCGTCGCGATCCCGACTGTCGCGCACGCCGGCGACGGCAACCTGCACCCCAACTTCATCTTCGACGCCGAGCCTGACGAGTTCGGCGTGGTCGAGGCGCCCGACCACATCTGGGCGGCAGCCGACGACCTCTTCCGGGCGGCGCTGCGCCTCGGCGGCACGCTCACCGGCGAGCACGGCGTAGGCGTGCTCAAGCGCCGGTGGCTCGCCGACGAGCTCGGTGACGATCAGTGGGAGCTGCAGCGGCAGATCGCGCGCGTCTTCGACCCGCAGGGCATCCTCAACCCGGGCAAGGTGTTCGCGCGCTGAGTCGCGGCATCCGTCGTCCGGATCCGTTCTCCAGATCGCCGACGTCAGCGGCGGTCAGATGCCCTGCCAATCGGGCTTGTTGTCGTACGCGTAGCGGTAGTAGCCGGCGCGGGTCAGCAGCGACGCCGCGGCCTCGTCGACGACGACGGTCGCGTGAGGGTGCAGCTGGATCGCCGAACCCGGCACCGACGCCGACAGCGGGCCCTCGACGGCGCCCGCCACCGCGGCCGCCTTCCCCTCGCCGAACGCCAGCAGCACGAGGTGCCGCGCGCGCAGGATCGTGCCGAGCCCCTGGGTGATGCAGTGCATCGGCACGTCGTCGACGGAGTCGAAGAAGCGCGCGTTGTCGCGGCGGGTCTGCTCGGTGAGCGTCTTGACGCGGGTGATCGACGAGAACGACGAGCCCGGCTCGTTGAAGCCGATGTGGCCGTCGGTGCCGATGCCCAGGATCTGCAGGTCGATCCCGCCCGCGTCCCGGATGGCCTCGTCGTACTCCTCGCCGTGGTGCTCGATGCCCTCCGGCGTGCCGTCGGGCGTGCGGATGAGCTGCGGGTTCAGGCCGAGGGGGTCGACGACCTCGCGCGTGATCACCGAACGGTAGCTCTCGGGATGCGCCGGGTCGATGCCCACGTACTCGTCGAGCGCGAATCCGCGCACCCGCGACACGTCGACACCCTCGAGGCGCGGACGGAGCGCCTCGTACACGGGAAGCGGCGTCGACCCGGTCGCCAGGCCCAGGACCGTCTCGGGGTTCTCACGCACCAGCCCGGCGATGTGGTCGGCGACGAGCGCGCCCGCCGCCTGCTTGTCTCGGACGATGACGATCTCAGCCATGGACCAGTGCCTCCTCGGCGTCGTGTGTGGCGTCGCCCTCCGCCCCCACCAGCGCGGCCCCGAGGGCGGCCGCCGGCGAGCCCGGCGGCAGCAGCTCGACCCGTTCGATCAGGTGCAGTGAGCGCATGAACGGGGATGCCTCGGCACTGGCCGAGAGCTCGGCCGCGACATCCGTCATCAGTCGATCGCCCAACGCCGTCACACCCCCTCCGAGGACCACGATATCGACGTCGGCGGTCAGCACCAGTACCCGGATCGCGGCCGCGACGCCGCGGGCGAGTCCCGCGCGCAGCTGCCGGGCGGACGGGTCGCCCGCGTCGGCGGCGTCGAACACGTCACGCACCGGCAGCGCCGAGCGCTTCGCCCACCGCTCCGCGATCGCGCCGCCGCCCGCGAGGGCCTCGATGCAGCCTCGCTGGCCGCAGCGGCACAAGGGTCCGTTCGGGTCGACGGAGATGTGGCCGACCTCGCCGGCGGTGCCCCGCGCGCCGCGCCACAGCACGCCGTCCGACACGATGCCGGCCGCGATGCCCGTGCCCAGGTTGAGGTACGCCATCGACCCCGGCACCGGGGCGCCGTCGCGGGTGTGCAGCGCGTGCGCGCCCAACGCGGCGGCCTTGACGTCGTTCTCGACATGCACCGGCACGCCCAGCGCGGGCGCGACGGCGGCGGCGAGGTCGAGCTCATCGACGCCGAGGTTCACCGCGTGCACGACGCGTCCGGTGCCGGGCTCGATCTGCCCCGGTATTCCGACGCCCACCGAGCGGACGGCCGAGAGGTCCACCCCGGCCTCGGAGCCGAGCGCGCGCACGGCGTCGACGACCGTCTGGGCCACAGCATCCGGTCCCCATCCCGTCGGGATGCGGAGGCGACCGGCGATCCCGCCCTCGGCATCGACCGCGACCGCGTCGGTCTTGGTCCCGCCGACGTCCAGCCCGACCTTCATCGGCCGACCTCCCCGTGGGAGGCGGCGTCGTCCTTCGTGCGCATCAGCCCTTGACCGCCCCCGCGACGAGACCGCTGGTCATGCGGCCCTGGACGATCACGAAGAAGACGATGACGGGGATCGCCACGATGGTCGAAGCGGCCATCACCTCGCCCCAGTCGATCGCGCGGCTCGAGCTCTGCTGCACGAAGCCGCGCAGCCACAGCGGAAGGGTCTGGTTCTCGGCGTTCATGATCACCAGCGCGACCGTGAACTCGTTCCAGCACTGCAGGAAGGCGAACACGCCGGAGGCCACGAGCCCGGGGGCGAGCAGCGGCAGAGTGATGCGCATGAACGCCTGCGTACGGCTCAGTCCGTCGACCATGGCCGCCTCCTCCAGCTCGGCGGGGACCCCGGTGACGAAGCCGCGCAGCATCCACACCGTGAACGGCACGACCGCCGCGATGTAGAGCAGGCTCAGGCCGAAGACGTTCGACAGGAGGCCCAGCTCGCTCATCATCTTGTACTGCGCGATGAACAGGCCCTCGGCGGGCAGCATCTGGATGATCAGGATCGCGAGCACGAAGGTGGTGCGGCCCCGGAAGCGGAACCGGCTGATCGCGACCGAGGCGAGGAACGCGAAGAGCAGGCAGAAGAACACGGCGATCACCGTGACCGCGAGGCTGATGCCGAGCGCGCCGAAGAACGACCCGTCGATCACGCCGCGGTAGTTGGCGAACGAGCCCCCGAACGGCAGGAACGTGGGCGTGAACGACTCCAGCGTCGCCGACGACAGCATCGACGAATTGACCATCCAGTAGACGGGGAACACCCAGATCACCGCGACGACGATCGCCAGGATGCTCCAGCCCCACCTCGCGGCCCGGCCGCGCGGACGGCGCTCAGCCGCCGGGGCGGAGGTCCGGGACGTGCCCGAGCGGGCCGGCGACGTGGTCGGCGCGAGTTGTGCGGACGCGGACATCAGGCCTGGTCCTCCTTCAGAAGACTGCGGATGTAGAACCAGCTGAGCAGGATCGTGAGTGCGAGCACGAAGATCGCCATCGCGGCGCCCTGACCGAAGTTGAGGCCGGCGACGCCCATCTTGTAGATGTACGTGCCGAGCAGGTCGTAGTCGCTCGAGTTCGAGCCGGCGTCCTGCAGCATCGTGATCTGCGTGAACACGCGCAGGTCCCAGATCAGGTTGAGCAGCAGCACGATCATGATGACCGGGCGGATGATCGGCAGGACGATGTAGCGCAGGCGCTGCCATCCGGTCGCGCCGTCGAGCTGGCTGGCCTCTACCATCTCGGTCGACACCTGGGTGAGGCCGGCGTACGCCGAGAAGGCGACGAACGGCACCGACATCCAGATCACGATGACCGACGCGACGATGAAGAACACGAAGGGCTCGCCGCCGATCCAGTTGAACTGGTTCATGTCGACGCCGGGGATGAGGTCCAGCAGGTAGTTGACGACACCGCGACGGCGGTCGAACAGCCAGATCCAGACGGTCATGGCGGCCACGACGGGCATGGCCCAGGCCAGCAGCAGAGCGAGCTGCAAGGTGATGCGCACGCCTGCGTGGACGCGCGTCATCAGCAGCGCGAGCGCCATGCCGATGACGACGGTCACGGCCGCGGTGACGAGGCAGAAGATCACCGAACGGATCGCGACCTCCCAGAACGTCGGGCTCGTCGCGACGGCGATGTAGTTCTCGAGCCCGACGAAGTCGGGGGCCTTGCCGCCGAGCTGCTGCAGGGCGCCGTACTTCTGGAAGGACGTGATGACCTGCCACACGACCGGATAGCCCATGCCGAAGAGCAGGATGGCGATCGCGGGGATCAGCAGGAACAGGGGAACAGGTGAGCGACGGCGGGCGCCGACGGCTTCGTCGACGCGGTCCTCGCGGTCGATCGTGGTGGGGGCAGGAACTGCCATGCCCGCCTCCTCAGGGGGTCTCGCAGGGGGCCGGGGTCGCGGACGCGCGTCCGCGACCCCGGGATTGCTGAAGGTCTCAGCCGTTGATGATGGCGTCGATCTTCTCGTCGTACTCGGCGGCGAGGGCCGGGATGTCGCCACCCGACGCCACCTTGCCGAAGAACTCCTCGAGGATCTTCTGGCCCTCGACCGCGGCCCAGCCCGGGGCCGCCGGGGTGAGCTTCGAGTTCAGGGCCGACTCGATGAGTGCCGAGGCGAAGATGTCGTCGCCGAGCGAGTCCACGAACGTGGTGTTCGCCGGCCCGAGGCCGTTCTGGCCGAGCATCTGCTGGTACTCGTCGGAGAAGATGATGCGCAGCAGCTCCTTGGCGCCGGCCTGGTTCTCGCTCTTGGCCGAGATGCCCAGGTTCGAGCCGCCGGCGAAGACCGGAGCGGCCTCACCCTCGGTCGTGCCGGGGAGCGGGAAGACGCCGAACGTGTCGTCGTTCCACTCGCGGACCTCGGTCACCGTGCCGTCGTCGGCGGTCTTCTCCTCGACGAAGTCGCCGATCGACCAGTGCGCCCAGCCGGGTGCGATGATCGTGGCGGCCGTCGGCGGGTTGCCGTTCTTGTCGTTGTTGATGTTGACCCACGGAGTGCTGTCGTCCTCGGTGGCCGGAGCGTTGGAGGCGTTCGCGAACAGGTCCTGGAACTGCTCGAGACCCGTGATGGTCTTCTCGTCGCTCAGCGTCGAGACCCAGGTGTCGCCGTCCTTCTTCGCGAGCTCCCCGCCGTTGGCGAAGATCCACGAGATGCCGTTGCGCCAGTCCTCGCCGCCGATGTAGAAGCCGGACTGGTCGTCGGTGCGCAGCGTCTTGACGTCCTCGTTGAACTGCTCGAGGGTCGTCGGAACGTCCAGGCCCGCGGCCTCCCAGATGTCCTTGCGGTACGTGATGTACCTCGAACCGAAGTAGTACGGCAGCGCGTACTGGGCGCCGTCGACCGTTCCGACGTCGACGAACGACTGGAGCAGGTCCTCGCCGCCGAGCTCCTCGTACACGCCGCTCAGGTCGCTGAACGCACCCGAGGTCGTGAAGGTCGGCGACCAGGTGTTGCCGATCTCGGTCACGTCGGGGGTGTTGTTCGCATCGGGAAGCTGGTTCGCGAGCTTCGTGAGCGCGTCGCCCCACGACTGCTCCTCGATCGTGAGCGTGCCGCCGGTGGCGTCGTTGTACTCGGTCTTGAGGTACTCGCGCAGCTCGTCAGGGGTGTCGCCGCCCATGACCCAGAACGTGATGTCCTGGTCCTTCGCGCCTTCCGGGTCGAAACCGGAGGCGTCGTCGGATCCACCGGACGTGCCGCCGCCGGCGCAGCCGGCGAGCACCAGTGCGGAGGCGCCGATGAGCGCCACAGCCCCAAGCGTCTTCTTCATGGTGTGTTCCTTCGTGTTCTCTTGGTGTTCGGGTGGGCCGGGTGACCCATCCGGGGTCGGAGGCTCCGTGGGGAGCTTTCCGTGGTGTTTCGGGATCCGGGGGGATCCGCCGGGGAATCGCGCTGTGTCAGGACACCCCGAGTTGTCCGGACAGGACCATGACGGCGGCGCCGCGCAGGACGATGTCCTGGCCTTGCTCCGTCATCCGCACCCGCACGCCCTCGTCGACGGACGGCGCGAGCGTGCGCGCGCGGAGTGTCTCGACGGTCTGCTCCGCCAGGGAGCCGCCGAGGAGTTCAGGGGGGCCGGAGAGGACGATCTCCGACACGTCGAGTGCGCCGACCACGGGTGCCAGCGCGATGCCGAGCCGCTCCCCCGCGTCGCGGAGGATGCCCTCGTGGGCGGCGGGATCGGATGCCGCGCTCAGCCGCGACGTCAGTGAGGGCACCGACAGCCAGGCCTCGAGGCAGCCCACCTTGCCGCAGGCGCACTGCGGGCCGCCGTCTGTTCCGACGGTGACGTGGCCGATCTCGCCGGCGGCGAAGCGGCTGCCGCGCATCGGCTGACCGGCGAGCAGCAGGCCGGATCCGACGCCTCGGCCGACCTTGACGAGCAGCACGTCGTCGGGCGCACCGCCGAAGGTGTACTCGGCGAGGACAGCGGCGTTGGCGTCGTTGGCGACCAGGACGGGGACTCCCAGCGCGCCGCGCAGCGCGCCCTCGAGGTCGAAGCCGGCCCAGCCGAAGTTCGGCGCCGTGAGGATCACGCCGCGGTCGTCGACGACACCGGGCGTGCCGACGCCGATGCCCAGCACGGGTGCGTGCGAGTCGGCGACCAGGGTGCGGGCGAGCTCGACGACCGTGTCGACGAGGCCGTCCGCGGGGGGAACCGCCACCTCGCGGCGCACGACGATGCTGCCGTCGAGCGTCAGCACCGCGCCGATGAAGGTGTCGCTGCCCGACAGGTCGAGGCCGATGATGCGGTGCCCCGCGTGGTCGAGGTCGACCAGGATGGCGGGCTTGCCGGGGCCCGACGCCTCGCGCACGCCCATCTCGGCGACGAACCCGTCGGCGATGAGCTCGGCGACGAGGTCGGAGATCGTGACCCGGGTGAGCCCCGTCTCGCGCGACAGGTCGGCGCGACTCATCGCACCCTGGTGGAACAGAGTCTGCAGCAGGAGTGAGCGGTTGTGGCCGCGCGCGTGTTCGGGCAGCACCTTCGCGCCCTGGCGGAGCGTACGTCCAGGAGCGAATGCGCGGGCATGCGTGGTGGGGCTCTGCGGCGTGTCGATAATGGAAGGGCCGCGTCGCGCTTCCGTGTTGGGCATGTTTGTTAGTAGACCTTACGAACTAACTTTTCGCAAGTCCTCGGAGCTGATTTGAGCGGATGCTTTACAAAACCGTGATGCACCGTGTTCCGATCGTTACGCGGCCACCCGCGGGTTTCCTGGCGTGACCGGCGGTTCGTGCGTGACCAGGACGTGACCTCAGCACACGGGCATGTCGCCTACCATGGTGGGAAGCGTGGATCACAGTCGGGGGTGTGGCGTGACGAATCTGGCGACCGAGTCGCAGGCCGGTAAGGCGTCCGGGGACGACGCCGTCCAGGCCGAGCAGGCCGTCGAGGACGAGCAGTCCGCATCGGCGGACAAGCCGGCACCGGATGCCGTGGACGAGACGGATGCTGCGGCCCCGGCGGATGCCGAGGCGACGGCCTCCGTCGCGCCCGCGGACGCGGAGGACTCCCCCGCTGAGGAACCGGAGGCCGAGACCACTGAGGCGCAGGACTCCGAACCCGAGCCGGAAGCGGAATCCGACATCGAGCCCGAAGACGAGGCCGAGCCCGTCGACGACGCCGAGCCGGTCGATGACGCAGAGCCTCTCGACGACGCCACGTCCGTCGACGACGCCGAGCCGGTCGATGACGCAGAGCCGGTCGATGACGCAGAGCCGGTCGACGACGCCGAGCCCGTCGACGACCCCGAGCCCGAGGCGGAGCCGGAAGACGAGACCGTGCCGGCAGACGAGGCCGAGCCGGAGGCGTCGCCCGAAGACGAGACTGTGCCGGCAGACGAGCCAGCGCCCGCTGACGGGCCTGAGTCTGACGACGACGCCGGGACCGAGGCATCCGTCACCTCCGACATCGACGCTGAGACCGTCGCCGTCGCGACGGCCGCGCTCACCCCGGCGGCCGCGACAGCCGTCGTGCCGCCGGCCGACCTCTCGGCCGCGACGGCGACGCCCGTCGCCACGGCCACCGCTCCTGCGGACGGCTCCCCCACGTTCGCGTGGGCGCCTGCCGAGCCCAAGCCGAAGAAGAAGCACACCGCGATCTGGATCAGCGCGGCGGCCGGCGTGGCCGTGGCCGGCCTCGTCGTCTCGTCGCTCGTGCTCATCGCACCCGGCACCACTGTCGCCGGTGTGCCCGTGGGCTGGCTGACACCCGGCGCGGCCGCCGAGGCCATCGAGCAGCGCCTGGCGGAGACGACCGTCGTGCTCACGGGCGCAGGCGAGGACGCCGAGATCACCGGTGCCGAACTCGGCGCTGACGTCGACGCCGAGGCGCTCGCCGAGGCCGCGTTCGCGCAGCATCCGATGTGGAACCCGACCGCGTGGTTCGCGGCGACCGACGCGGAGATCGCGCTCGATCCTGCAGCGGCCACGGAAGCACTCCGCGAGGTCGCGCCCCAGCTCTACACCGATGCCACCGATGCCACGCTCGCGTTCGACCCTGCCACCGCGTCGTACGTCGCGACGCCGGCCGTCGCCGGCACCGGGATCGACGTGGGCGCCGTCCAGGACGCGATCCAGGCGGCCTTCGAGGCCGGACAGACGCGCGTGCAGCTCGATCCGGTCTCGGCCGAGGTCCCCGCCGACATCTCGACCGAGACCGCCGACGCGACCGTCGCGCAGCTGAACGGCATGCTCGACACGGCCGGCTTCTACGTCGGTGCGGAGCGCACAGTGCCGATCGATCGCGCGACGCTGGCCGCGTGGCTGACCGTCGCGCCCGACGCCGAGAACGCCGCGTACGAGATCACGGCCGACGAGGCCGCGATCCAGGCCGCGGTGGACGGGCTTCCCGCAGCGATCAACCGGCCGGCCGAGAACGGCGCCGTCATCACCAACTCGGCGGGCAAGGTCCTCCGCGAGGAGGCGCCCGGGATCTCAGGGCGCGAGGTCGGCGACACCACGAGCTTCGCCTCCGACTTCGCCACGCAGCTGGCCGCGGGCAACGCGGTGTTCGAGACGCCCGTGACCGAAGTCGCGCCCGTCGTCTCCACCCTCGCCCGCACGGTCGAGGTCGACCTCTCCAGCCAGACCGCGACCCTCTTCGAGAACGGCAACGTCGTGGCCTCGTACACGATCTCGTCGGGACTCTCCGGCACGCCGACGCCGACCGGGCACTTCACCGTGAACGCCTTCACCCGCATCCAGGACATGGGCGCGCTGTGCTACAACCCGGCCGCGGTGAACAGCTACTGCACGAAGGACGTGCCGTGGATCACATGGTTCGCGCCCGACATCGCGTTCCACGGCGCTTCCAACTTCCGCAGCCGTCTGGGCTTTCCGCAGAGTCACGGCTGCGTGAACATGTGGAACGACGACGCCAAGTTCGTCTACGACTGGACCGCACGCGGCACCGAGGTCTGGGTCCACTCCTGATCGCGGCGGTCACGCCTCCACGCGGACGCGCCGGTGGCGCCCCAGGCCAGGGCTCCGCGACCCCGGCGGCGACAGCCCCGAAGACGACGAGAGGACGGATGCCGCAGCATCCGCCCTCTCGTTTCGTCGTGATCTACAGCGAGTCGATGACCTCGTTGAACGTCTGCGACGGACGCATGACACCCGCGACCAGGTCGGCGTCGGGGCGGTAGTAGCCGCCGATCTCGACGGCCGAGCCCTGTACGGCGAGGAGCTCGTCGACGATCTTCTGCTCGTTCGCCGCAAGGGCCTCGGCCACGGGGGCGAAGGCCGCCGCGAGCTCGGGGTCGGCCTGCTGCTTCGCGAGCTCCTGCGTCCAGTACAGCGCGAGGTAGAAGTGGCTGCCGCGGTTGTCGATCGTGCCGAGCGCGCGGCCGGGAGACTTGTCGTTCTCGAGGAACGTGCCGGTCGCGGCATCCAGCGTGTCGGCCAGCACCTGTGCCTTCACGTTGCCGGTGAAGTCGGCGAGGTGCTCGAGCGACGCGGCGAGCGCGAAGAACTCGCCGAGCGAGTCCCAGCGCAGGTAGTCCTCGGCGAGGAGCTGCTGGACGTGCTTGGGAGCCGAACCGCCCGCGCCGGTCTCGAAGAGGCCGCCGCCCGCGAGCAGCGGGACGATGCTCAGCATCTTGGCGCTCGTGCCGACCTCGAGGATCGGGAACAGGTCGGTGAGATAGTCGCGCAGCACGTTGCCGGTGACCGAGATGGTGTCTTCGCCCTTGCGCAGGCGGTCGAGCGAGTACTGGGTCGCTGCGGCCGGCGCGAGGATCTCGATCGTGAGGCCGTCGGTGTCGTGGTCGCCGAGGTAGGTCTTCACCTTGGCGATGAGGGCCGCGTCGTGCGAGCGGTTCTCGTCGAGCCAGAACACGGCGGGGGCGCCGGTGGCGCGGGCGCGGGTGACGGCGAGCTTCACCCAGTCGCGGATGGCGACGTCCTTGGTCTGGGTCGCGCGCCAGATGTCGCCCGGCTGGACGGCGTGCTCGAGGAGCACATCGCCCGCCTGGTTCACGACCTGGACAGTGCCGGCGGCGGCAAGTTCGAACGTCTTGTCGTGGCTGCCGTACTCCTCGGCGGCCTGCGCCATGAGGCCGACGTTCGGGACGGTGCCGATGGTCGCGGGGTCGAGCGGGCCGTGCGCGATGACGTCGTCGATCACGGTCTGGTAGACGCCCGCGTACGACGAGTCGGGGATGACGGCGAGCGTGTCGGCCTCGCCGCCGTCGGCGCCCCACAGCTTGCCGCCGTTGCGGACGAGTGCCGGCATCGACGCGTCGACGATGACGTCGGAGGGCACGTGGAGGTTCGTGATGCCCTTGTCGGAGTTGACGTACGACAGGCGCGGGGTGTCGGTCGCGGCGGCGAACGCGGCAGCGATCTCGTCGCCGCCCTCGACGTTCGCGAGGCCCGCGAGGATCGCGCCCAGGCCGTCGTTCGGGGTGAGACCGGCCTCGGCGATCTTGTCGCCGTAGCGGTCGAACACGTCGGCGTAGTACGCCTTCACGACGTGGCCGAAGATGATCGGGTCGCTGACCTTCATCATCGTCGCCTTGAGGTGCACCGAGTACAGGACGTCTTCGGCCTTGGCGGTCTCGAGCGTCTCAGCGAGGAACGCGTCGAGCGCGGCCGCCGACAGGAACGTGGCGTCGACGATCTCGCCGGGGAGCACCTTGATGCCGGTCTTGAGCTCGGTCGTCGTGCCGTCGGCGCCGGTGAAGCGGACCGAGAGCACGTCGTCGGCGGGGACGACCGCGGTCTTCTCGTTGGACTTGAAGTCGTCGTGGCCGAGCGTGGCGACGCGCGTCTTCGACCCCTCGCCGAACGCCTTGTTGCGGTGCGGGTGCTTGCGCGCGTAGTTCTTCACCGACAGCGGCGCGCGGCGGTCGCTGTTGCCCTCGCGGAGCACCGGGTTGACCGCCGAACCCTTGATGCGGTCGTATCGGGCCCGCACGTCCTTGTCTTCGAGCGACTGCGCCTCGTCCGGGTAGTCGGGGATGTCGTAGCCCTGCGACTGCAGCTCGGCGATCGCGGCCTTGAGCTGCGGGATCGACGCCGAGATGTTCGGCAGCTTGATGATGTTGGCCTCGGGGAGCGTCGCGAGGCCGCCGAGCTCGGCGAGTGCGTCGCCGACCTGCTGCTCGGGCGCCAGATTCTGCGGGAACGCCGCGAGGATGCGGCCCGCCAGCGAGATGTCGCGCGTCTCGACGTCCACTCCCGCCTGGCGGGTGACGGCCTGCACGATCGGCAGGAACGATGCGGTCGCGAGGGCCGGTGCCTCGTCGGTGTAGGTGTAGATGATGGTCGAGTCGGTCACCAGTCACGTCCTTCTTGCGGGTCGGCCCTCAGCCTATCGCAAGCGGCCGAGATATCTCGACGTCAAGATAATTCTCCGTATGAACACCGTGTTAATCCGAGACGCGGACGATGCTGGATGCCGCCATGGGGGCTAGCCTGTGGTCCATGGGTGAACTGCGACTCGTCGAACTGTCCGCCGCGACCATCGTGGCGGTCAACAATATGTCGCTCAAGCCCGGCCAGGAGGAGTTCCTGTCGCCGGTGAGCTACGGCATCGCCGCGACGGTCGTGAACCCGCAGACGACCTGGCAGCGCGTCGTGGTCGACGGCGAGGAGGTCGTCGCCTTCGTCAGCGGCAACTTCGACCTCGACGACCCCCAGGAGCACTTCCGCTCGGTGCTCTGGCGCATCAACGTCGACGCCGACGACCAGGGCCGCGGCGTCGGCCGCTTCGCCGTGGCGGGCCTCCTCGAAGAGGCCCGCAACCGCGGAATGGACCACGTCAATGTCATCTACGAGGCCGGCGAAGGCGGTCCGCAGGCGTTCTTCGAGCGTGTGGGCTTCACACCGGTCGGCGAGACCGAGTACGGTGAAGTCATCGCAGAGATCCGTCTCTGACGCAGAGCCGCACGATCGACCCGAAGACCTCCCCACACAGCGCCCGCCGGGCGCCCAGAGACCGGCGGCGGGGCCTCGAATACCCCTCCCCCATCGAGACCCCGTCGCCTTCTCGATCTGTCGCGTCGAAACGCTTCCGCAGCACGCGCTAATGTAAGCGCGTGCCGAGATTCGATCTGCCCCTCGCCGAGCTCGCGGACTACACGCCCGACGTTCGCGAACCCGCCGACTTCGACGCCTTCTGGGCCGACACGCTCGCGCAGGCGCGGCAGTGGGACGCCGCACCCGACGTGGTGCGCCTGGAGACGCCGTACACCCTCGTCGACATCTTCGACGTCACCTTCCCCGGCTTCGGCGGTGACCCCGTCAAGGCGTGGCTGACGCTGCCGGCAGGCGCCGAGCGCCCGCTTCCCGCCGTCGTCGAGTACCAGGGCTACGGGGGCGGCCGCGGTCTTGCCGGCGAGCGCCTCGGCTGGGCGGCCGCGGGGTACGCGCACCTGTTCATGGACACCCGAGGTCAGGGCTCGATGTGGGGCTCGGGCGGCGACACGCTCGACCCGCACGGCACCGGCCCCTCGTCCTCGGGCTTCATGACCCGCGGCATCGAGGACCCCGCCACGTACTACTACCGCCGCGTGTTCACCGACGCCGTGCGCGCCGTCGACGCCGTGCGTTCCCTGCCGCAGGTCGACGCCGACCGCGTCGCGGTGTGCGGCGGCAGCCAGGGCGGCGGCATCGCGATCGCGGTCGCGGGTCTCTCCGACGGTCTCGTCGCGGTCATGCCCGACGTGCCGTTCCTGTGCCACTTCGAGCGCGCCGTCGGACTCACCGGCGACGACCCCTACCAGGAGGTGGTGCGCTACCTCGCCGTGCACCGCGGTCGCGACGAGCGCGTGTTCGAGACGCTGTCGTACTTCGACGGCGTCAACATGGCGAAGCGGGCGGATGCCGCAGCCCTGTACTCCGTCGCCCTCATGGACACCATCTGCCCGCCGTCGACCGTCTACGCGGCGTTCAACCGCCACACCACGGCGACGAAGCGGATCGAGGTCTACACGCACAACGGCCACGAGGGCGGCCAGGCGTTCCAGTTCCCGAAGCAGGCCGCCTTCCTCACCGACCTGCTCTGACCCCGGTCCGCTCTGACCCGGTGCGGAAAGGTCAGACGGCCTCGAGGTGGAGCACGAACGCCTGCAGCGGCCACAGCGTCGGCAGCTGCAGGCCGACCTCGGCGAGCAGCGAGCCGGGCAGTTCGATCTCGCTGGCGGTGAACCACTCGGGCGCGATCCAGCCGTACTCCGCGGCACCGATCTCGCGGCGCACGCGCACGCGGTAGCGGCGGTCGCGGTCGAGCCCGGGCAGGCGCAGGCGCTCGGCGCGCGCGTCCTCGAGGCTCGCGACCGTCGCCACGACCACGACCGCCGACCCGTCGGCGACGAAGGCCGTCGCCCGCCAGGCGGGATCGCGGAGCTCGGGGTGCAGCATCCGTCCGCCGTGGACGACCGGCCGCAGCTCCTTGTAGAGCGCGGCGAAGCGCGTGATCGCGGCGGTCTCTTCGTCGTCGCACGACAGGATGTCCCACTCGAAGCCCGCCGACCCCATGAGGCTCGTCGCCATCCGGTACGACAGCGCCGTGGTGCGCCCCGACGAGTGCGACGTCGTCGGACCCACGTGCGCGCCGACGAGCTCGGGCGGCAGCAGCAGGCCGGTCCAGCGCTGGATGTCCTGCCGTTCCACCGGGTCGTTGGAGTCGCTCGCCCACACGCGGTCGCTGACCTCCAGGATGCCGAGGTCCGTCCGCGCGCCCCCGCTCGAGCAGGACTCGATCTCGAGGGACGGATGCCGCGACTTCAGCTCCGCGATGAGCTCGTACACCGCGATCATCTGGGCGTGACCTCCGGGGCGCCCGTCGTGCACGCTCTCGACCAGGTCGCGATTGTGGTCCCACTTGATGAAGTCGATGCCGAGCTCGGCGACCAGCGCGTCGATCTGCCCGAGCACATGGGCGTAGGCGTCGGGATTCGCGAGGTTCATCACGTACTGACCCCGCCACGACACGCCGGGATCGTGGTCCAGATGGCCGGGGTCATGCAGCAGCCAGTCGGGGTGGGCGCGCGCGACGTCGGAGTCGAGGCTGATCATCTCGGGTTCGAACCACAAGCCGAACTGCATCCCCAGGTCGTGCACGCGCGCCGCGAGCGGGCCGAGCCCGTCGGGCCATATCGACCGGTCGACGACCCAGTCGCCGAGGCTGGTCGAGTCGTCCCGCCGGCCCTGGAACCAGCCGTCGTCCAGCACGAAGCGCTCGATGCCGACCTCGGCCGCGCGGTCGGCCAGCGCGGCGAGCCGGTCGGCATCGTGGTCGAAGTACACGGCCTCCCACGTGTTGAGCACGAGCGGTCGGACGGAAGACGGATGCTGCGGCCGCGCCCGCAGCCACGTGTGCGCGCGGTGCGCGAAGCCGTCGAGCCCCTCGGCGGTGTGCACGAAGGCCGCGCGGGGCGCGCGGTACTCGTCGCCGGGCGCCAGCCTGATCTCCCCAGGCCGGAGCAGCTCGCCGGCGCCGATGAGCGTCACCGCGTCGGTGACGCGGTCGATCCGCGTCGTGAGGTCGCTGGACCACGCGAGGTGCACACCCCAGAGCGCGCCGTCCTGCCAGCGCGGAGCTCCGATCCCGGCGATCACCGCGACCGGATTGTCGTGCCCGGGGCGGCCGCGACGCGTCTGCCGCACGGTGGCACCCGCCGGCATCGGCGTCACGACCGGACGCTTCTCGCGTGTCCAGCGCCCGTCGAACGTCAGCAGCGTGTCGGTCGTCGACGACACCGGAAGCGTCGCCTCGAGCCAGTCGACGTCGACGGGCTCAGCATCCGGGGCTCCTTCGTGTGCGAGCGCGTGCTGCACCCACACGACACCGCCGGCCTCGATCCCGACCGTGATCGACAGACGGAGAGCGGATGCCGCATCCCGCGCCACGACGATGAACGACGTGTCGTCGGCCGTCACGGTCGCCACGACCCAGCGCGCGTGGTGAACCACGCCGTCGCGACGCAGCTGCATGCCCGGCCGTCCGGTCCATCCGTCGCCCTCCTGGGGCGACAGCGAGACCTGCCACGCCGCGTCGAGCGTTCCGGGCGGGGTCTGCCGGCTCAGCGCCTTCGCGAGCGCGTCGGCGTCAGCATCCGTGATGCCGCCCACCGGCGCACCCCAGTGCAGCACGTGCGGAAGGCCGGGGCCGCGGGCGTCGACCAGCACGCCGACGCCCGCGCTCTCGAGACGGATGAAGCCGGGGGTCATGCGGTGGTCCTCTCTGCGGGGATGCGTTCGCCGGTGCCGCGCTCGACGATCCACGTCGGCATCTCGAGCTGTCGGGTGAAGCCGGCGGGGTCCTGCATGCGCTCGATGGCGAGCGTCGCGGCCGCCTTACCGAGCGCCAGCGGGTCGTAGCTGACCACGGTCACCCCGAGCACGTCCGCGGTGTCGAAGTCGTCGAAGCCGACGAGCGCCGTGGCGTCGTCGCCGCGATCGCGCAGCACACGCAGCGCCCCGATCGTCACGCGGTTGTTGCCCGTGATGATCGCCGTCGGCGCGTCGGGCTGATCGAGCAGGTCGGCGATGAAGCCGTCGGCGGGAACCGCGAGGTCGTCGGCGAGGCGCTCCCACCGTGACGAGTCGGTGATCCCGTACGCGGCGAGCGCGTCACGATAGCCACGGAGTCGCTCCGCCTGCGTGTAGACGGATGCCGGGTTGCAGATGTAGCCGATGCGGCGATGACCCCGCGCGAGCAGCCGTGTCGTGGCGTCGAACACCCCACGGTGGTTCTCGAGGACGATCGAGTCCGCCACGAGGTTCCGCGCCGGCCGGTCGATCGCGATCACGGGGGTGCCGAGGTGCCGCTCCCCCTCGAGGTAGGACTGGTCCTCGGCGACGGGGATGAGCAGCAGCGCGCCCAGCCGCTGGCCGAGGAGGGCGTCGGCGACGCGCTCCTCTCCCTCGGCCGTGTCGTCGGTGGTCGCGACGACGAGCGAGAAGCCGTGCGCCGACAGCTCGCGCTCGATGCCGGCGGCGAGCTTGTAGTAGAACGGGTTGTTCAACTCGCCCATGATGAACCCGATGGTGTTGGTCGGGCCGCCGCGGCGCAGATTCCGCGCCAGCGGGTTGGGACGAAAGCGCAGCCGCTTCGCGGCGCCGAGCACGCGCTCGACGGTGTCGGGCGCGACGAGATCGCGGTGGGTGAAGACGCGTGAGACCGTCTTCGAGCTCACTCCCGCGAGCCGCGCGACGTCTTCCAGTGTCGCGCGCTGCTGAACCGTCATCGGGCCTCCTTGCCGTGCAGGCTTCACGCTAGCACCGCGATGACGGAAATGTCCACGTAGGACATTTCAGCGACATTGAGGCGCAGCATGCGCAGTTGATTACAAAATAATCCCAGTTCGAAGGTGTTTCTTCTCGGAATCGCGACTGCCGGACAGGACAAGACAGCGCTGACATACGACGCTTGCGGAACCGTTTCGAAGATGCATATTCTGACCGCGCGACGAACCACGCAACGGTGCGACGACGCGCACCGGCAGTTCAAGGGCGAACCTGACAAGGAGACATCACATGGCGAAGAAGGCTTTCGCGGGCATCGCGCTGCTGGCGACCGCCGCGGTCGCGATCAGCGGCTGCGCGGGCGGCGGCGCGAGCGACGCCGACAACACGATCGACGGCGAGGTCAAGGGCGACATCAAGGTCGTCACGTGGCGCACCGACCTCGTCGAGGACGGCACGTTCGACAAGTACGCCGAGGAGTTCAACAAGGAGTACCCCGACGTGAACGTCACGTTCGAGGGCATCACCGACTACGCGGGAGAGATGCTCACGCGCATGAGCACCACGAACTACGGCGATGTCATCGGCATCCCGGCGATCAAGCCGGAGCAGTACGAGCAGTTCCTCGAGCCGCTCGGCGACACCGCCGACTTCGAGGACACGTACCGCTTCCTGCCCGCAGCGAGCTACGACGGCACGCAGTACGGCATCGCATGGGGCGGCAACGCCAACGGCGTCGTCTACAACAAGAAGGTCTTCGAAGAGGCCGGCGTCACCGCGCTGCCGACGAACGAGGACGAGTGGCTCGAGGCGCTGCAGCAGGTCAAGGACAACACCGACGCCATCCCGCTCTACACGAACTACAAGGACGGCTGGCCGCTGACGCAGAGCTTCGGCAACCTCGGCGTCGTCACCGACGACGCCGACGCGCCGATCACGATGGCCGAAGACACCGCTCCGTGGACCGAGGGCACCGACGTCTACGCGATCGACTCGCTGCTGTACGACAGCGTCGCGGCCGGCCTCACCGAGGATGACCCGCTCACCACCAACTGGGAGCAGTCGAAGGTCGACCTCGGCACCGGCAAGATCGCGGCGATGACGCTCGGCTCATGGGCGATCTCACAGATGCAGGCTGCCGCTGAGGACAACGGCGCGTCCGCCGACGACATCGGCTATATGGCCTTCCCGGCGAACGTCGACGGCACGCAGCTCGCCGTCATCGGCGGCGACTACAACCTCGCCGTGAGCAAGCACTCCAAGGCCAAGGCCGCGGCCTGGGCGTGGATCCAGTGGGTCGTCGAGGACTCCGGCTACACCGAGGCACAGGGCATGATCTCCCCCGTCATCGACAAGCCGCTCCCCGACAACCTCGCCGGCTTCGAGGAGGCGGGCGTCCAGCTCATGGAGATCAACCCCGCCCCCGCCGGCAAGGAGGGCCTCATCAACAACGTGGCCGACGACGCGCAGATCGACCTCTACGGCCCGATCTACCGTCAGAAGCTCGTCGACATCGCCCGCGGCGCCGCCGACGGCGACAAGGAGAGCTACTTCGCCGAGCTGAACGAGCGCTGGGGCGCCTCGGTCGAGAAGCTCCAGGGCTGAGCGGACGGGGACGGCAGCGACATGGCCATTGCGACACCCGGTGCGGCACCGGCGGATGCCCCTGCCGTCCTCTCCGCGCCCGTGCGGGCGCGCCGGTTCGGCGGGTCACCCCGCCGGACCGGCCGCCGGCGCGGCGGCTCCGCCGGACGGAGCGTCCTCCAGCACCTCACCCCGTGGTTCTTCCTGGCCGGGGCGGTGGGACTGCTGCTGCTGTTCACCTACTGGCCGGCGGTGAACCTCTTCTACTTCAGCGTCACCGACTGGGACGGCATCGACCTCCAGAAGAACTTCGTGGGGCTCGACAACTACGTTCAGGTCTTCACCGACCCGCGCATCTTCTCGGTGTTCGGCGTCAGCCTCTACTACTTCTTCGCGTCCTTCGCGCAGATGGCGATCGCGCTGTACTTCGCGACGATCCTCAGCTTCTCGACGCGGTTCTCGAACCTCTTCCGCGGCATCCTGTTCTTCCCGTACCTCATCAACGGTGTGGCGATCGGGTTCGTGTTCCTCTATCTGTTCCAGCCCGGCGGCACGCTCGACACCGTGCTCAGCTGGTTCGGCGTCAGCGACCCGCCGCAGTGGCTGGGCAACCCCGACGTCGTCAACTGGTCGCTCGCCGGCACCTCGGTCTGGCGCTACACCGGCATGAACTTCGTGCTCTTCCTCGGCGCGATCCAGTCGATCCCGCACGAGCTGTACGAGGCGGCCGACCTCGACGGCGCGAGCCGCTGGCAGCAGTTCTGGGCCATCATCTTCCCCGGCATCCGCCGCGTCATCGGGCTGTCTTTCATCCTCGCGATCGCCGGCAGCCTCAGCGTCTTCGAGATTCCGTTCATCATGACCGGCGGCGCCAACGGCTCGGCCACGTTCGTGATCCAGACGCTGCAGACCGCGTTCACCTTCCGGCAGGTGGGCCTCGCGTCCGCCATGGCCGTGGTCCTCCTGGCGATCGTGCTGGTCGTGACCTGGATCCAGCGAAAGGTGTTCCCCGACGAGAAGGTCGACCTGACATGACCACCACCACCGAAGACCTCCGCACGATGCCGCAGCGCACGACGCCGCCGCGCACCACCCGCGGCCGCTCGCCGCTCGAGCGCCTCCGCGGCGTGAGCGCGACGACGGCGAAGTACCTCAGCCTCATCGTCGCGGCGGTCGTGACGCTGCTGCCCCTCTCGGTGCTGCTGTTCGCGAGCCTCAAGACCGCCCCGGAGTACGCGCAGACCGGGCCGTTCGACCCGCCGGAGAACTGGCTCAACTTCGACAACTTCGTCACCGCGTTCACGAGCGGCAAGATGCTCGAGGGGTTCGTGAACACCACGATCGTGCTCGTCGTGTCGCTCGCCGGCACGATCTTCATCGGCACGATGGCCGCGTACGCGCTCGACCGCTTCTCGTTCCGCGGCAAGAAGCTCGTCTTCGGGCTGTTCCTCGTCGCGACGCTCATCCCGAGCGTCACCAGCCAGGTCGCGACGTTCCAGCTCATCAACGGTCTCGGCCTCTACGACACCAAGGCCGCGCTGATCCTGCTCTTCATGGGCACCGACATCATCGCGATCTACCTCTTCATCCAGTTCATGCAGTCGATCCCGGTCTCGCTCGACGAGGCCGCGATGATCGACGGCGCCAACCGCTGGACGATCTACTGGCGCATCGTGCTGCCGCTCCTGCGCCCCGCGATCGCGACGGTCGTGATCATCAAGGGCATCGCGGTGTACAACGAGTTCTACGCACCGTTCCTCTACCTGCCGTCGGAGGGCCTCATCTCGACCTCGCTGTTCCGGTTCAAGGGACCGTTCGGCGCCCAGTGGGAGGTCATCTCGGCCGGCACCGTCCTCGTCATCATCCCCACTCTCATCGCCTTCCTGCTGCTTCAGCGCTGGATTTACAAGGGCCTCACCGCAGGAGCCGTCAAGTGACCTCTTCCCTCTCCTTCCGTCCGATCGACGCCGGCTGGACGCTCCAGGCTTCCGCTGGTCCCGTCCCGGATGGATTCATCACGGATGCTGCCGCCGCCGTCCCCGCGACGGTGCCGGGGTGCGTGCACACCGACCTGCTGGCGGCGGGTCTCATCCCCGACCCGTTCCTCGACGACAACGAGTCCGCGCTGGCATGGATCGGACTGGTCGACTGGACGTACGCGACGACGTTCACGTGGGCGCCGGACGACGCCGACCGCACGGATCTCGTGTTCGAGGGCCTCGACACCGTGACGACGATCCTCCTCAACGGCCGCGAGATCGGCGCGACGGCCAACCAGCACCGCTCGTACCGGTTCGACGTGCGCGACGCGCTCGTCGAGGGTGAGAACGAACTCGTGGTGCGGTTCCGCTCGCCCGTGAAGTACGCCAACGAGCAGAGTGTCGCGCTCGGCGTGCGCCAGCGCCCGTACCCCCTCCCCTACGACGCGATCCGCAAGTCGGCGTGCAGCTTCGGCTGGGACTGGGGCATCGCGACCTACACGAGCGGCATCGTGAAGCCGGTCGGACTCGAGTCGTGGTCGGTCGCTCGCCTCGCCCAGACGCGCGTCGTCGCGACGCCGGACGGCGACGGCGGGTCGATCACGGTGGAGGTGGAACTCGAGCGCGCCGGGTCCGCAGCATCCGTTCCGCTCTCCGTGCACGTCGCGGTGAACGGACCCGGACTCGACGACGACGCGCTGCCGGGCACGACCGTGGTGGTCGAGGGAGAGCGCGCGCGTGTGCGTCTGGACATGCCGGCCGTCGAGCGCTGGTGGCCCGCGGGCTACGGCGAGCAGCCGCTGTACGTCGTGGACGTGCGGCTGCACGGCGACGGTCCTGACGTGATCGATGCGACACATCGGGTCGTCGGCTTCCGCGACGTGCGCTGGGACGTGACGCCCGACGAGGCGGGCACGCCGTTCACCCTCGTCGTCAACGACCAGCCGGTGTTCGTCAAGGGCGTCAACTGGATCCCCGACGACGCGCTCACGGTCCGCGTCACGCGCGACCGGCTGCGGCGCCGTTTCGAGCAGGCGCTCGACGCGAACCTCAATCTCATCCGGGTGTGGGGCGGCGGACTCTACGAGTCCGACGACTTCTACGAGCTCGCCGACGAGCAGGGCCTGCTGGTGTGGCAGGACTTCCTCTTCGCGTGCGCCGCGTACGCCGAGGAGGACCCGCTGCGGTCCGAGGTCGAGGCGGAGGCGCGCGAGAACATCGTCCGGCTCGGTCACCACGCCTCGCTCGTGCTGCTCACCGGCAACAACGAGAACCTCTGGGGCTACGAGGACTGGGGCTGGAAGCTGCGCCTCGACGGCAAGACGTGGGGTGCGCACTACTACTACGAGCTGTTCCCGGCGCTCGTCGCCGAGCTCGCGCCGCACGTGCCCTATGCGCCGGGCAGCCCCTTCAGCCCGGGCGCCGGCTGGGACGGCGAGGCGCAGACCGGGCCTCACCCGAACGACGAGCAGCACGGGTCGATGCACCTGTGGGAGCAGTGGAACCGCGAGGACTGGCACACGTACCGCGACCACCGGCCGCGGTTCGTCGCCGAGTTCGGGTGGCAGGGTCCGCCGGCGTGGAGCACTCTCGTGCGCTCCGTCTCGGACGCGCCGCTGACACCGGAATCGCCGGGCATGATCGTGCACCAGAAGGCGATGGAGGGGAACACCAAGCTCTCGAACGGCTTGATCCCCCACTTCCGGATGCCGGAGGCCATGGAGGACTGGCACTGGGCGATGCAGCTCAACCAGGCGCTGGCCGTGCGCACTGCGCTCGAGCACTTCCGCTCATGGGCGCCGCACACGCAGGGCGCGATCGTGTGGCAGCTCAACGACTGCTGGCCGGTCACCTCGTGGGCCGCGATCGACGGCGATGAGCGTCCGAAGCCGCTGTACTACGGGCTGAAGCACGCGTTCGCGCCACGCCTGGCGACGATCCAGCCTCGCGGCGGCGACCTGGCCGCCGTGCTGGTGAACGACACCGCCGAGACGTGGGAGGGCGAACTCCTCGCACGCCGGGTCGGGTTCGGCGGCGACGAGCTCGCGCGGTTCGCGACGGCGGTCTCGCTCGCCCCGCGCGAGACCGTGACCGTCGCGCTGCCCGGCGACGTGGCGACCGCCGGCGACGCGGCGTCCGAACTCGTGGTGGCGGGCGTCGACGATGTGCGGGGCTCCTGGTTCTTCGCCGAGCCGCGCGATTCGGCGCTGGGCGCTGCCGACGTCGACGTCCGCACCGAGCCGACCGCCGGCGGCACGCGGGTCACGCTCACCGCCTCGACGCTGGTGCGCGACCTCACGCTCCTCGTCGACAAGGTCGACCCCGACGCCGTGGCGTCCGACGCGCTGATGACCCTGCTTCCCGGCGAGAGCGCGACGCTCGTCGTGCGCCACGACGGCGAGGGGCTCGCAGCATCCGTCCTGTCCGATCCGCGGGTGCTGCGCACCGCCAACGAGCTGGTCGTCTCGTGACCGCGGAGACCGCCCAGGCACTCGGGCCGTACGTGGCCGGAATGACCTGGGGATGGACCGGCGTGCGCGGAACGTGGGCGACGCCGGAGGCATCCGAGTCGATGCGGCTGATGGCGGACCACGGCGTGAACTGGACAGCCCTCGCCTATTCCGCCCTGCAGGACACGGCGCAGTCGACCGAGGTGCGGTTCCGCGAGGAGCCGACCGTGACCGACGACGAGATCGTGTGGGCGATCCGCGAGGCGAAGGCGCTCGGGCTGAAGGTGTGCCTCAAGCCCGTCGTCAACGTCGCCGACGGCACGTGGCGCGCGTACATCGGATTCTTCGACCAGGACGTCCCGGGCGAGCCGACGTGGTCGGAGTGGTTCGCGTCCTACCGGGAGTTCATCGTGCACGCGGCGCGGATCGCCGAAGTCGAGGGCTGCGAGATGCTCTGCGTCGGGTGCGAGATGGTGCGCGCCGACGCCCGCGAGGCCGACTGGCGCGAGCTCATCGCCGCCGTGCGGGCCGAGTACTCCGGCATCGTGACGTACAACTGCGACAAGTACCAGGAGGACCGCCTGGGCTGGTGGGATGCCGTCGACGTCGTGACCTCGAGCGGCTACTACCCCGTCGACGCGTGGGAGGCCGAGCTCGATCGCATCGAACGGGCCGTCGCCGCCATGGGCAAGCCGTTCTTCTTCATGGAGGCCGGCTGCCCGTCGCGCGAGGGGTCGCCGGCGCGACCGAACGACTGGTCGCTGCCCGGCGAGGTTTCGGGCGACGAGCAACTGCGGTACTACAGGGTCATGTTCGAGGCGTGCGCGCAGCGCGCCTGGGTGGGGGGATTCATGTTGTGGGACTGGCCCGCGCGGCTGTACTCCGCTGAGGAGGCCGCGTCGAACGACGACTACTGCCCCTACGGCAAGCCCGCGGGCGAGTATCTCCGCGTGCAGTACACGGCGCTGTCGGCGGGGGCCGCGCGATGACCGCCGGGGTCCTCGCGATCGACGCGGGCCAGACCGGCATCAAGGTGCGCGTGCGCGAGCACGACATCGTCTTCCCGGGCATCCGCACCGGCGAACCGCTCCTCCCTCAGCTCGCAGCTGTCGCGCGCGCCGCGATCGAGCGCACGGGCGCCGAGATCTCCGTCGTGAGTGCGGGGGTGTCAGGGCTGACCACGCGGGAATCGGATGCTGCCGCCTTCCTCGCCCGGATCGACGACGCCGCCGTGCACGAGGTGATCCTCGCCCACGACTCGACGACGTCGTTCCTCGGGGCTCTCGGCGACACGAGGGGCGCGGTCGTCGCCGCGGGCACCGGGGTGGTGACGCTCGCGGTGGGCGCCTCGCGGGTGGCCCGGGTCGACGGGTGGGGATACCTCATGGGCGACGCGGGCAGCGGCTACTGGATCGGCCGCGAGGCGCTCGACGCCGTCATGCGCGAGTACGACGGCCGCGGGCCGACGACGGCGCTCCGCGCCGTCGCGGAGGAGCGGTGGCCGGACCTCAGCCAGGCGTACATCCACCTGCAGTCCGATCCCGAGCGGGTGAGCGTCGTCGCGTCGTTCGCGGCCCACGTCGCGCGGCTTGCCTCGGACGGCGACGCGGTGTCGCAGAACATCACCGTCCGCGCCGGCGGCGAACTGGCCCACAGCGTCGAGACGGCCCTGCGCCGGGTGCGCTCCGGCGACGAGGGCGAGCACTTCGCCGCGTGCGCGATCGGCGGCGTGTTCCGCTCCCCGCAGCTGCGCGAGGCGTTCGCGTCGCACATCGCCGCGAGCGAGTTCGACGTCACGCTGGTCGAGCCCCTCGGCCACGGCATCGACGGCGCCGCCGCCCTCGCGGCCCTCGCGCCGCAGCATCCGCTCGCCCACGCGGTGTCGATCGCCCACGCCTGAGCCGGCCCCGCACACCCCCCCACCCACCCCCCATCCACCCCCACCTCCTGCTCACCTGTCGCAACCTGTCGCCCGGCGTGGCACTTTGCGGCAGGTGAGCAGATCGGGGGTGTGCTCACCTGTCACAACGTGTCGCCCGGCGTGGCATTTTGCGACAGGTGAGCAGATTCGGGGCGGGCGGGCGAGCAGCGGAGACGACGGATGCCCCGGCCCTGTGTGGACAGGGGGGCCGGGGCATCCGGGGTCTCGGCGGGGGTCTAGACCAGCGACTCCCGCCACGCGGCGTGGAGCTGGGCGAACTTGCCGGTGCCGCCGATCAGCTCCTCGGGGGTGTCGTCCTCGATGATCTGGCCGTGCTCCATGACCAGCACGCGGTCCGCGATCGCGACCGTCGACAGGCGGTGCGCGATGATGATCGCAGTGCGGTCGGCGAGCAGCGTCTGCAGGGCGTCCTGGATCTGGCGCTCCGACGGGATGTCGAGCGACGCCGTCGCCTCGTCGAGGATCAGCACCGCCGGGTCCGCGAGGAACGCCCGCGCGAACGAGATCAGCTGGCGCTGCCCCGCCGACACGCGTCCGCCGCGCTTGTTGACGTCGGTGGCGTAGCCGTCGGGGAGAGCCTGGATGAAGGCGTCCGCTCCGACAGCGCGTGCCGCGGCCTGGATCTCCTCGAGCGTCGCGTCGGGCTTGCCCAGCGCGATGTTGTCGGCGACCGTGCCGCTGAACAGGTACGCCTCCTGCGTGACCATGACGATCGCGCGGCGGAGGTCCTTCGGGTGCAGGCTGCGCAGGTCCACTCCGTCGAGCGTCACCGCACCGCGCGTCGGGTCGTAGAACCGCGACACGAGCTTGGCGAGCGTCGACTTGCCGGCGCCCGTCGTGCCGACGAGCGCGATGGTCTGCCCGGCCGGGATGTCGAGCGAGAAATCCGGAAGGATGACGCGATCCTGCGAGTAGCCGAAGAGCACGTCGTCGAACCGGATGTGGCCCTTCGCCGCCCAGAGGTCGACCGGGTGCTGGGGATCGGGGACCGTGGGCTCCTCCTCAAGGACTCCCGACACCTTCTCGAGAGCCGCCGTCGCGGACTGGTACGAGTTCAGGAAGAACGCGACCTCCTGCAGCGGTGAGAAGAAGTTGCGGACGTACAGCACCGCCGACAGCAGGAACCCGATCTCCATCGCGCCGTCGACGACGCGGATGCCGCCCCACGCGATCACGATCGCGAGGGTGAACGACGCCACGGCCATGAGCCCCGGCTCGAATGTGCCGAACAGGCGGATCGAGCGCATGTTGACGTCGCGGTAGTCCATCGCCAGACCGCCGAACTCCTCGTCGTTGCGCGGCTCCTTGCGGAAGGCCTTCACGGCGCGGATGCCCGTCATCGTCTCGACGAACTTCACGATCACCTTGGCGCTGATGACGCGCGACTCGCGGTAGACCAGCTGCGAGCGCGTGTAGAACCAGCGCATCAGGAGGAAGAGCGGGATGCCCATCACCGTGAGGATCACGCCGGACTGCCAGTCGACGATGAAGAGCGCCACCAGCGTGAACGCACCGTACAGGATGCCCGAGACCAGCTCGTTGAGTCCGCCGTCGAGGAGCTCGCGGATCGTGTCGAGGTCGCTCGTCTGCCGCGAGATGATTCGGCCCGACGTGTACGACTCGTGGAACTCCAGGCTCAGCCGCTGCGTGTGCAGGAAGATGCGCTTGCGGAGGTCCAGCATGATCGCCTGCGTGAGGCGCGCCGCGACGACGACGTACCAGCCGATGAGGGCAGCGCCGCCGATCGCGGTGACGAGGTAGACGAGGACGACCAGGATCGTCGGCATCCAGTTCATCTGCTCCACCGCTGCGGGCAGGGCGTTGTTGATGCCGATGCCGATGAGCCAGGGGCCCGCGACGCGCAGTGCCGTCGAGACGACGAGCACGATACCCGCGAGGATCAGCTGCCCCCGCACCGGGGTGATGAGCGAGCCGAGCAGGCGCAGCGAGCGCTTGCGGATCGCCTTGCTCTCGGCGCGCGTGTAGTCGGAGCGGTCTTCGCCGCTCGTTCCGGTCACCGTGGTGCTCACAGGGTCACCTCCCATTCCTGGTCTTCCTGTCTGGCCCGCAGTCGCGCTTCCTCGACTTCGAGACTCGAGATCACGTGGCGGTAGTGCTCGCTGGTGCGCAGCAGTTCGGAGTGCGTGCCGACGGCCGTCACGCGTCCGGCTTCGAGCAGCGCGACGCGGTCGGCGAGCGTGACCGTCGACGGGCGGTGCGCGACCACGAGGGCCGTCGTCTCGTGCAGGACCTCGCGGAGCGCGTCCTCGACGAGCGCCTCGGTGTCGACGTCGAGCGCCGACAGCGGGTCGTCCAGCACGAGCACGGCGGGCCGCGCCGCGACGGCGCGCGCGAGCGCGAGGCGCTGGCGCTGACCGCCGGAGAGCGACAGGCCCTCTTCGCCGATGATCGTGTCGACGCCGTCCGGCAGGTCGTCGACGAACGACGCCTGCGCCACGTCGAGCGCCTCCCGCATCACCCGCTCGGCCTCGGGGCTGCCGGGCACGAGGTCTTCCCGGCCGAGCAGCACGTTGTCGCGCACGGACTGGGAGAACAGGGTCGCGTCCTCGAAAGCCATGCCGATGTGCCGGCGCAGCTCGCCGAGCGTCAGGTCGCGCACGTCGACGCCGTCGAGCGTCACGCGGCCGCCGGTCACGTCGTACAGGCGGGTCGGCAGCGTCGTGAGGGTCGTCTTGCCCGAACCGGTGAGACCCACGAGCGCCATCGTCTCGCCCGGCCGCAGCACGAGGTCGACGCCGTCGAGAAGGTCGCGCTCGCGCTCCGCAGCATCCTGATACCGGAAGTGCACGCCCTCGAACGCGAGCTCGCCGCGCGGCTTCGCGATCGTGGCCGGAGTCTCGGGGTCGACGATCGTGTTCTGCTCGTCGAACACCTCGAAGATGCGGTCGGTCGCGGTGCGCGCGTCGAGGAGGAACGAGAACAGGAAGCCGATGGACTCCATCGGCCAGCGCAGGACGGTGGCCATGGCGAAGAAGGCGATGAGCTCGGCGCCCTGGAGCTGGCCGAGCGCCGTGAGGTAGATCCCGGCGCCGAGGCACAGCGCGAACGCGATGTCGGGCAGCAGCACGAGCCAGAACCAGATCCAGCCGACGGCGCGCGCCTTGCTCAGCTCGGTCTCGCGCAGCGTCTCGGCCTGGCGCGTGAACTTCTGCAGCGCGTGCTTGCCGCGGCCGAAGGCCTTGAGCACGCGGATGCCGTGCACGCTCTCCTCGACAGAGGTGGCGAGGTCGCCCGCCTGGTCCTGCGACTGGCGCGCGAGCGTGCCGTACGACTTCTCGAAGCGGTACCCCGCGTACCAGAGCGGCGCGGACGTCACGAGGAAGATCGTGCCGAGCAGCCAGTGCCAGCGGAACAGCAGCGCCGTGCCGACGACGATGGTGATCACGTTGACGACGAGCAGCACGAGGCCGAAGGCGAGCCAGCGGCGCAGCATGCTGATGTCCTGCATCATGCGGCTCAGCAGCTGCCCGGACTGCCACCGGTCGTGGAACGCGACCGGCAGGCGCTGCAGGCGCGAGTAGAACGTCTGGCGCAGCTCGTACTCGACCATGGTCGCGGGTCCGAGCACGAACCAGCGACGGAGCCAGACCATGAGGGCCTCGGCGAGGCCCAGCGCGAGGATCGCGGCGGCGCCCCACGCGATCAGCGCGATGTCGCCGGACGCGATCGGCCCGCCGACCACCTGCTCGAGCACGAGCGGGATGGTCAGCGCGAGGAGGCTCGCGACGAGCGCGCTGGCGGCGCCCATCGCGAGACGCGGAAGCACCGGCTTCGCGAAGGGAAGGAGCCGGGCGAGGGCTCTGAAGGTGGACAGTTCGGACCGTTGCGGCTGTTCTGATCGTTCAGCGAGGGCGGTGGTGGTCATGATCCTTGTAGGGGTGTTGCGATGACCCGTCGTCGGGTCGCGTGGCGACGGCGCGTGGGAGCGCTGTCATGAGAAGGAGCTTCCTCGGGAGGAACGCTCCGGGGGACGGCGGTATGCCGAATCCGGCAGAGCCGGCAGGTGCGAGGAGCGGATCTACCCCTGAACGCGGGGACGCGGCAGCCAGGAGACGGTGCGGGGTCCCGCGAGACGGAGGACGAAGGCGGTCTTCGCGGCGACGGCGGCCTGATACATTTCTTCCTCCTTGGGCTCAGCGGAAAGGGCTGTGCGCGCCGCTAGGTCGTAGCGACGCGACAGCCCTCCAGCATATCCCTGGGAATTCTCTGAAAGCAACAACCGCTTTCCGGTCCCCCGGAAAGCGGGTGCAGCGGTGGTTCAGACGAGCGCGGGCACCGCCGCTTCGCGGTCGAGCAGGCGCTGCTTGACGGGAAGGCCCCACGCGAACCCGCCGAGCGTGCCGTCGGTGCGCAGCACCCGGTGGCAGGGCACGAACAGCGCGGGCGCGTTGCGCGCGCAGATGGATGCGGCGGCCCGCACCGCGCTCGGAGACCCGAGCTCGACGGCGAACTCGCTGTAGGTGAGCGGGCGTCCGGGTGCGATCCGCCGCAGCGCCGCCCAGCCGGCGAGCTGCATCGCGGTGCCGTGCTGCGACACCTCGACCGTGTCGATGGCGGCGAGGTCGCCGCCGTAGTAGGCGGCGACGGCGGCGGCAGCATCCGTCTCGCCGGTCTGGACGGATGACGGACGCACGCGTTCCCCGAGCCGGGCGAGGATCGCTTCGGTGTCGGCGGTCCAGCCCGAGGCGAGCACCCGCCCGCCGCCGTCGGCGAGGAGCGTGAACGCGCCGTCGGGCGTGTCGACGGTCTGGATGATGGCGGTCGTCATGACATGCCTCCGGTGGTCGTGAGGGTGGGGACGGACGGAACGGATGCTGCGCCCCGGCGCGCTGCGGCGGGCTTCGGCGGGACGGCGTGCCACAGGTGGGCGGTGAGGTAGCTGCGCCAGGGGGCGGTGCGGGCGGCCCAGTCGTCGAGCGCCCGCGGGTCGGCGGGGAGTCCCGTCGCGGCGGCGCCCGCGCGCACGGCGACATCGCCGGGGAGGAAGACGTCGGGGTCGGCGAGCACGCGCATGCGGACGTAGTCGGCGGTCCAGGGTCCGATCCCGGGCATGGCGAGGAGTGCGGCGCGCTGGTCGGCGGCATCGTCGCCGGCCGTGAGGGTGAGCGAGCCGTCCGCGAGGGCCGCGGCGGCACCGGTGATCGACCGGATGCGCGCGGCGGGACCGCGGAGCACCTCGGGGCCGTGATCGGCGATGGCCGCCATCGTCGGGAACAGTCGCACGGGCTCAGGACTTTTCTCGGGGCCGGCGCCGGCCGACGTCCCCGTGTCGGCCGAGAGCATGCCCGCGAATGCGGGCACCTCCTCGCCGAGTGCGGTGGTGAGCGCCGTCAGCGCGGTGCGCGCCGCGACCACGGTGATCTGCTGTCCGACCATCGCCCGGATCAGCATCTCGTGCGGGTCCGCCGCGCCCGGCACCCTGATGCCCGGGAGCGCGGCGACGAGCGGAGCGAGCTCGGGATGCCTCGCCAGCGACTCGTCGACCGCGTCCGGGTCGGCGTCGAGGTCGAACAGGCGGCGCGCCCGCGTGACGAGTGTGGACAGATCGGCGAGGTTCGTCAGCGCGGCCCGCAGCCGCACCCGCCCAAGGTCGTCGAGGCGGAGCTCGAACCAGGCAGGACCGTGCGGCAGGCGGAGCGTGCGGGCGAAGGTCGACGCCGTCGCCCCCTCGGCACCCGGGATGGCACGAGCCGCCATCCACGCGAACAGACCGGGGGCGTCCAGCGTGCCGCGGTGCGGAAGTGCGAGGTCGATGGTGACACCGGGTGCCGACGTGACCGGCCCCTCGTGCCGTGCGACACGGCGTCGGGCGCGAAGTTCGAGCGGCGGCATCCCGAACACCTCGCGAATGGTGTCGTTGAACTGGCGCACGCTCGCGAACCCCGATGAGAACGCGACGTCTGCGGCAGAGAGATCGGTGCCGACGAGCAGCATGCGCGCGGTCTGCGCGCGGTGCGCGCGGCTCAGGGCGAGGGGGCCGGCGCCCAGCTCGGCCGTGAGCAGCCGGGTCAGGTGCCTCGGCGAGTAGCCGAGACGGCGGGCGAGCCCGGGCACGCCCTCGCGCTCGACGACGCCATCGGCGATGAGCCGCATGGCGCGCCCGGCGGTGTCACCGCGGAGGTTCCACTGCGGCGAGCCGGGTGCCGCCTCGGGCAGACAGCGCTTGCACGCGCGGTAGCCGGCCTCGTGCGCGGCGGCACTCGTCGGATAGAACGTGACGTTCGACGGCTTCGGCGTGCGCGCGGGGCAGCTCGGGCGGCAGTAGATGCCGGTCGAGCGCACCGCCGTGACGAACTGCCCGTCGAAGCGGGCGTCGCGCGAGTCGATCGCGCGGTACCGCTCTTCGAACGTCATAGCCAGGCTCATGCCTCCAGCCTGACACGCTCCCCCGACATCGGCTCGCGGAAATCGGACATGGCTGTGCGGTGTCAGTCGAGCCCTGCGAGTCGTTCGCGCTCCTCCAGATCGGGCAGCCGTTCCAGAGCCTGGTCGCGGGTGATCACGCGGGGGGTGACGATTCCTTCCTCCCAGTACGTGCCGCAGCGGCCGCAACGATAGACCTGGACCTGGAAGTCACGACTCTGCCCCAGCAGCCGGGGCTCGTCGGATCGCCAGATCCATTTCTCCCGGCACCAGGGACACCCCCTCCCGTCGGCGGGTTCGCTGAAGGTCATGCTCCTGGCGTCTGCTTGGCGCGAATCTCGTCGAGCAATTGCGGCGACAGATCGAATCCGGAGTTGGCCGTGCGGACGAGCACCCCGATTCCCGGTCGCACTCCTCCGAGGGCGTCGCGCCCTCTCATCGACGCGGCGTAGCGCGCGAGATGCGAGACCTGCCCGGCCGTCGCCAGCGAGTCGAACATCACGACGTGCTGGATCCCATCGATCGTGACCAGCACGGGCTGGGTGGGTGATGTCATCGGATCGGTCGCGCTCGGCAGTACGACCGGGGCGTCGAGGAATGCCGCCACCAGCTCATCGACGGTGGCGCGACCCGCTTGCGCCGCGGTCGCCGCGCGGTCGAGAGCGTTCTCATTCGACTCATCGTCAGCCATGGATCGCAATCACCTCCCAGTTTCCTCCGTCGAGGAGGCGGAAGATGATGGTACCGCTCGGCATCGGGCTGCCTCCATCGATGACGAACTCCCGCGTCGGGTTGAGGAAGAACTCGTCGCCCACCTTCACCGCCGTGTGGCCGCCGGGGACGAAGTGCTCCCACCCACCCGCGTCGGTGTAAGTGGGGAGCCGTTGCGGCACTCCATCGAGCGGGACCATCATGCCGAAGACATCGTCGCCGTTACGCCAGGCGTTCATGGCGCTGGGGGCCATGCCGCTCTCGATGGCGGCGCTCAGACTGTCGTACACGTGGGAGGCATCCGCTTCCGGCATGAAGAACACGGCGTCGCCTGGTCTGCCCAGGTTCGCGCCGCCCAGCCACAGGTCCAGCTGCTCGGGCCCGAAGAAGCGCACCCCGTTCTCGTAGTGGACGGAATCCCCCGGGTCGCCCAGCATGTGCGTGTCCGCCGTGGGGTCGGGAGTCCCCGGATCTGCGCCTGCGGCCACGCCGTCAGCCGGCGCCGGAGAGACCGCGTCCGCGGCGTCGGGAACGTCGGCAGGCGAGCCGATGTCGTCGGCTCCGTCGGCCCCGTCGGCCCCGTCCGCCAGCTCATCGAACTGGCGGTCGATGTCCGCCTCGAGCTCGTCGAACTGGCGGTCGATGTCCGCCTCGAGCTCGTCGAACTGGCGGTCGATGTCCGCCTCCAGCTCGTCGAACTGGCGGTCGATGTCCGCCTCCAGTTCGTCGAACTGGCGCGAGATGTCGTCGGACGTGGTCGGAGCATCGCCGCCGTGCGGAGCGGTGGGGGCGTCCGCGCCGCCCGTCGGGGCGTCCACGCCGCCCGTCGGGGCGTCCGCACCACCGGTCGGCACGTGAGGCGCGTCCACGGTCGGCGTCGGGCTGTGGCTGTCACCCACCGGCGGGGTGACGTCCACCGACGGCGACTGCGGCGCCTGGCCCTCGGGAATGCGGATGCCGCCACCGTCGCCGCCACTGCCGCTGCTGTCGCTCGCGCCCGTCACCTGAGGACCGTCGTAGTCGGGCCGCGTGCCGGAGCCACCGTCGCCCGCGCCGCTGCCGGCACTGTCGCTTCCGCCGGTCACCTGGGGACCGTCGTAGTCGGGCTGGCGCCCGATGCCGCTGCCGTCGCCGGTGCTCGGGCCGTCGGATCCGCCGATCCGCGGACCCTCGGCGTCGGGAGTATGGACATTGCCGCTGCCGGGGTCCGCCGCGTTCGACGTGCCGCCCCGGCGTCCACGGATGGACATGCCCGCACCCATCACACTGCCGCCCGCGCCGCCGATGATGACCTGGCGGATGTCGACGCCGTCGCCGTTGAGCAGGCCGTTCGACGCGCCGCTGGACGCACCGCCGGCGCCGTTGGCCAGCGCCTGCACAGCCACGCGCTGGCCGTACTTTCCGAACGCCAGCGCCACCGTGTCGGTGACGGCGCCGCCGACGAGGCCGCTGCCCATGGCGACGAGGAGGTTGCCGTCTCTGCCCTTCACCAGCAGCTCGGACGAGCCGGCGGCGAGAGTGCCCGACGTGACGCTCACGACGATGCGCGCGGTCCGCTGGAAGCGGTTCGCGAGCGGGACGACGCGGGCCGAGATCGCGGCCAGCCGCGCCACGATGCGTGCCGCCGTGCCCGAGACCTTCGTGAGGAACGTGACGATCCGCTGCGCGACCAGGATGATGCGGGCGGTGAGGCCGCCGCCCGCGACGACCGCGCTCGCGCCGAAGGTGAAGACGCTGAGCGCGGCGCCGATCGCGACGGTCGCCGCGATCTCGATCGCGAGCTGCACGAGCATCTGGATGACCTCGCGGTGCGCCTCTTCGACGTCGGTCGCGTACTCGCGGCAGAGGTCGCCGACCTCCGAGATGTCACCCGCGGCGGCCGACACGTCGGTGGCGAAATCGCCGACCTCGGAGCGGAGCTTCGCCAGTTCGGCGCTGTTGAGGCCCATGAGCGCGTTGTCGGCCTGGCGGATCTCCGTTGCGAGGGCACGGACGTCCTTCTCGACGCCGTCCCACGTGGTGCCGGCGCTGCGCAGCTTCGCGACGTCGGCGTTGGGCCACATCATGCCGACGAAGTCCTTGACGACGTCCCACGCGTCGGGGGTGTCGTCGCTGCCGCCGAAGGCCGAGGGCGGCGCCCCGACGCTCACGGGGGTGCGCGCCGGTCGCACGGTGAAGGACCCGGCGGGCTTGCCGCCTGCTGCCTCCTCCGCGGCGGCGTGGTTCCAGCCGCTCTGCATGATGGCGCGGTCCATCGTGTTCGCGAGCACCGCGATGTCGGAGAGCGCCTGCAGGGCGTCGCGCGCCATGTCGTCGTAGCCCTGGGCGAGCTGCTCGCCGCCGGGGTCGTCGCCGGCCATGCGGGCGTACTGGCCCAGCGAGCTGCGGGCGTCCGACAGACGGTTCGCGGCGGACTCGCTGATCGCGCGGAACTCGTCGGCCGCGGCGATGTACTGCGTCGGGTCGATTCTTCTCTGGCTCACAGGCTGGCCCACATCGTCTGGGTGTCGGTCTGAGCGGTCTCGTACGCCGTCGCGGCGTCGCCCGCCCACGTCTTGAGGTCCTCGGCGAAGGCGCGGAGCGAGACGGCTCCGACCTGCCACGTCTGCACGCGTGTCAGGAACTCCACGCTCGCGACACCCGACCACTGCCCGGTGGCGGCGGCCGTGGCGCCCGCCGCGTGGGTCTCGAGGTCGGTGCAGTACTGCACGAGGTTCGACAGGGTGGTCTCGAGCTCGCGCAGCTGCGCGATGTCGAAGGTGTGCTGACTCATGCGTGCTCCCCCGGCTGCCGTGCGCTCACCCGCGAGGTACGCGACGCGGCGGTCAGACCAGCCTCCGTGGTCGCATATCCCGCCTCTGCGCCCTGCAGGCGCGCGACGATGTCGGCCAGCGCAGCACGCGTGGTCGCGGCACCGGCGAGCCATTCGGCCCAGGAGGTCGCGAACTCGTCGGAGGCGTCACCTGTCCACGAGGCGCCGACGACCGAGTTGACGGATGCCGAGACCTGGGCCACCCGCGCGTCGAAGTCTGCGAGGGCCGCAGCCATCGACGCCGCCGAGTACCCGAGCGCAGGGGTCGATACGGAGAAGTGCGCCACGACAGCGCTCCCTTCACGTCGATCATCGCCCCCGCAGGGGCGGTCGGACCGGGCCGACGGCCCGGTCCGTCACGGACAGGTCAGGCGCGGAAGCTGTTCGAGATGTTGTTCTCGGACTCCTCGTAGGCCAGCGCCGCCTTCGACAGCTGGTCGCTGATGCCGTTGAGGGACTCCTTCAGCTGAAGGCCGGCAGCATCCCACTGCTCGTACAGCTCGTTGAACGACTGCGACGCGGCCCCACCCCAGTCACCCGCGATCAGGCCCTGGACCAGGGACTTGAGGTTGCTCAGCTGCGACTCGATCGCGGTGGCGCCCGACGCCAGCTGGTTCGCGACGCCCGAGAGCGACTCGGAAGTGACCTTGATGTCCGCCATGGGATCCTCCGTGGGTTCGTGGGCGGTGTCCGCCCGCGTGAAACTTTCGGTCTCATCCTGACATGCACAGCGGTCGGCGCCATGGGGACAATTCCCCATGGGTGCCGGATGCCGCGGTTCAGGCGACCGTCAGTCGCTTTCCGCCGCCCATTTCCAGCGTCGCCTTGGCGACGACGCCGTTGTCGGACGTGAACTGGAACGGGACGCCGTTGAGGGTCGTCGCCGCGCGCAGCGCCTCGCGGACCTGATCGCACTGCTCGCGGTTGAGGGCGACATCGAGGTTGAGCACGACCGCGCCGTGATCGTGCATGCCGAGATCGAGCGACGCGACGCGGGGGCCGCTCGCCGCCGCCCGCACGGAGCGCATGTCGTGCAGGCCGATGACGACGGAGTTCAGCGAGCCGCCGGTGTCGTAGGTGAGCTTGCGCAGCCGACGCCCGAGACCCTTGCCCTGGTCGATCGTCGCCCGGTTGTCGGACACGACGACGCCGAGCGTCTGCCCCCAGGTCAGCGGCGGCACGCCGGCGAGGCGCAGGCCCGCCGCATCCACCTCGATGAACACGTCCTCGACCGCCAGGGTCTTCAGCACCCTCCGGCGGGAGATGAGCCCCAGCCCGACGTTGCCCAGCATCACGACGAGCAGGATTCCGAGCAGGACGTACGTGAACGCGCGTCCGAGATCCGTCACGAGCAGCGCAATCATGACCGCGACGACCAGGAGGCAGATGCCGCCCATCACCAGCAGGTAGCGCGTGTTGCGGGCGAGGGTCGCCGTCAGCTGCATGCGGTCGACCTCGAGCCGCAGCGCGCGGCCCGACTGGACGAACTGACGCCACGGATCGGCAGAGATGTCGGTCATGGTGTCTCCTCAGTGCGGAAGGGGGCTGTGGGGCATGGGGCGAGAGCCGCACGGCGGCGGTCCGGCGTCGTCGCGGTCACGCCACGTCGACGATCACGTCGCCCAGGGCGAGCCGGTCGCCCGCCGCCAGCTCGAACGGGACGTCGCGGACGAGCGGATGCTTCCGCCCGGCGCGGACGACGACGGTGCCGTTGCCCGAGCCGGGGTCGGTGGCGGTCGTGCCGCCGTCGGCGCGCGTCTGCACCACGAGGTGCACGCGCGACATGGAACGCGACGGGTCGAGGACCTCCACCGGCACTCCCCCGCGCTGCGCCGCCCCGGCGGCGGGCTGGCGGCCCAGCACGAGCACCCGGTCGACGGGGATCCGGGCACCCCCGGGGAGCAGCAGAGCGAGGGCTCCGGGGGCGGCGGGGGGCGGCGTCCGCAGCGGTCCGGGCGCGGGAGCCGCGGCGGGTGGCGGTGCGGCCGGAGGCGCTGACGTGATCGGCGCGGGCGCCGCGACCGGTGCCGGCGCGGGCGGCTGCGCCACGGGGCGCCCCCAGGCCGGCACGTCGGGCAGCGGCACGGGCGGCAGCTCGGCGGGCGCGTGGCCGGGGGCCGGGGCGTCCTGCCGCCGCCCACCCGTGGTGGGGAAGGGGGGCGCACCCTGCGGGCGCGGCGCGTCGCCGACGATGATCTGCCCGCACGCGGGACAGAACATCGTGTTCGGCCGGACGGCCTCGCCGCAGAAGCGGCAGTGGGTGGTCATGGGCGAGATCCTCGAGATCGCGAGAGCGGCGGCCCCGCCGTGTCCGATGCACGGCCGGCCTGGTTCCACAGTAATCGCTTCGCCCCACCGACGGCTCGCAGCATTCGCTCGCCCTCCGTCACACGCGCAGGTCCGGCACTTGCACCGCGCGGTACTCGCCGCCGAGGAACAGCACACCGCTGCCGGGGCCGCCCCGGCCGACGAGGTGGCGCGGCAGCTGCGCGCCGAACACCTGGGTGCCGATGATCGACGTCGGCGGCGACAGCACGATCCCCGCGCGGCCGCGCTTGGCGTCCGAGACCGGTCCCGATACCGCGGTGCCCGCGGCGTCCGCGGCGATCGAGACCACGAAGCGCAGTCGCGCCCGCGCCGCGACGAACGCGCGCTCCAGCGCCGAGTCGCGGATCGACTCCGCATCGTCGACCACCGCCGTGAGCACCTCGTCGCCGGTCAGCACGGCCTCGATGTGCGCCGCGTCCGACGCCGTCGAGAGCACGGGCGTGCCGTGGGATGCCGCGACCTCGGCGAGCACGGAGCCCGCGGCGGCGACCACCACCATCCGCTGGCCCGCCCAGGCGAGCTGGTGCGCGATGAGAGCCATGGTGTCGGTCTTGCCGCTGCGGCGATCGCCGACCACGACGAAGCCGCCGGTGCCGGGCCAGTCGACGGTGAAGCGCGACAGCGTGTCGCCGCCGACGCCGACGATGGGCGCCTCGGGCATGTCGGGCGCCGCGACCGGCAGCGCGTAGGCGCGGGACAGCCCGATGTGGGTCGGGAGCGGGTCGACCCGCAACGGGACCGGCAGCTCGGCGAGCTGCGGGAACCGGGCGAAGTGCGCGGCGACGTGCTCGACGGTGCCACGCAGTCCGCCGTTCTGCGCCTCGCCGCTCGTGTCGGCCGACAGCACCGCGATCTGCCCCTCGGCACCGGTCGGGCCGAACAGCACCCGGCCGGGAGGCATCTCGGGGGCGATGTCGCGGACCATGATGCCGGCGGCGCGGTAGTCGTTGACGTCGCGCATCGGCAGCGCGTACTGCGTGTCGATGAAGCCCGCGATCTTGTCCGACGGCACGGCGCGATCGGCGGTGATCACCACGCGGATGCCGACGGCAGGCCCCTCGCGCAGCAGGCGCATCACCTGGTCGCGGATGGCGAGCATCTCGTCGGGCGTCATCGATGCCGCCAGGCGCTCCCAGCCGTCGATCACGACGACGGCGTAGGCGAGGGCGTCGCGCGGCGACGCCTGCCGCCGCTGCTCGGCGATGCTGCCGACCGCGGCCTGGGCGAGGACGCTCTGGCGCCGCGAGAGCTCCGCCCCGAGACGCCCGAGCAGGCGCGGCAGGCGCTCGGCATCCTGCGGCGTGACCACCGCGCCGGTGTGCGGGTCGGCCGCCAGCGGCAGGAGCGCGCCGTTGCCGTAGTCCACGACGTACAGGTGGAGGTCGGCCGGGGTGAAGCGGAGGATCGCCTGCGAGACGATGGTCCGCAGCGCCGTGGTGCGGCCGGACCGGCTGCCGCCGAAGAGCAGCAGGTGGGAATCGTCGTGGATGCTCCACAGCAGCGGCTCCTGGCGCTGCTGCGCGGGCACGTCGGCGAGGCCCAGCACGACGGCGCCCTCGGGCGCGGCGTTCTGATCGAAGCGGTCGAGCGGCAGCACCTCGGGAAGCGGCATGAGCCACGGCGACGGGCTCTTCGCGATCCCGAGGATCGCGGCCGCCTGGGTCGCCAGCTGCACGAGCGCGCGCAGGTCGGTGTCGTCCTGGTCGGGGCGGTGCACGCCGGCCTCGGCCGCCGCCGGGAACCGCGGCGGGAGGCCGAGCGTCTGCCACCCCACCTTCGCGACGGGCGGCAGCACGCGCGCCGATCGCTGGTGGCCCACGCGGAGGGCGGCGACCCGTGCTGTCTGGAACGGGATCGGCGAGGCGTCCAGCCCTGCGCGGACGTACCCGCGGCCCGGGGACCCGGCGGGGATGAGCGCGGCGTCGGGCGTGCCGATGACGTCCGCCGAGTCGCCCCGGTCCGTCACGCGCAGGGCCACGCGGAGGTTGATGTTGGACTGCATCTCGGGCGTGATGACACCCGACGGCCGCTGCGTCGCCAGCACGAGGTTGACGCCCAGCGAGCGGCCGACGCGCGCGATGCGGACGAGCCCGGTGATGAAGTCCGGGAGCTCCGTCTTCAGCTCCGCGAACTCGTCCACGACGATCATGAGGCGCGCAAGACCCAGCCGGGCGGCGGCATCCGGATCCTTCTCCCACGCGGCGTCGACGTCCTTCGCACCGATGTCGTCACGCAGCACGCGCTCGCGCCGCTTGAGCTCCGCGTCGAGCGAGGCGAGCGCGCGCTCGGTCTCACGGGCGTCGAGGTTCGTCACCATGCCGACGGTGTGGGGCAGGCGCGCGCAGTCGGCGAAGGCCGACCCGCCCTTGTAGTCGATGAGCACGAAGTTGAGGGCGTCGGGGCGGTTGGCGAGTGCGAGCGACACGACGAGCGTCTGCAGGAACTCCGACTTGCCCGAGCCCGTCGTTCCGGCGACCAGGGCGTGCGGGCCGTCGGCGGAGATGTCGATCGCGAACTCGCCCTCGGTGCCGGCGCCGATGACGACGTACGACTGCCGCGGCACCAGCTGCCATTGCTCGGCGACGGGCCGGGCGTCGTCGAGGTCGATGCCCATGAGCTCGGTGTAGCGCACGCTCGAGGGCAGGGTCGCGTCGTCGCCCACGCCGCGGACGTGCTCGATGGGGCACAGCGCCCTCGCGACGTCCTCCGCGTAGGCCGTCGTGACCTGGTCCACCAGCACCGGCGCGAAGTACTCCTCGGCCGTCTCGACGCGGCCGAGCAGCGGGTCGGCGCCGTCGACGGTGATGACGGATGCCGCCTCCTCGGGCAGCCGCGTGCGGTCGGAGTCGATCGCGATGACGTGGATGCCGAACTGCGCGCCCTTCTCGAGGATCGTCACCATGCCCGGGAGCATGCGGTAGCGGCGTGCCCCGTCGACGACGACGATCAGCTGCGCGTCGGAGCGGCGGTCGCCGCCCGAGCGCATGCGCGCCTCGAGGAGCGCGCCGGCCTCGCGCAGCCGCTCGCGGCGCGTGAGGTCGGTGTTGCCGATGAGGGCCACGGGGCCTGCCCCCGGCTGCACGTGCGGCAGCCACTGCACCCACGACCACTCCGCGTCCTGCTCGCGGTCGCACAGCACCATGAGGTGCAGATCCCGCGGCGAGCGCAGCGTCGCGAGCCCGGTCACGATGGACCGGGCGATCCCGCCGGCCACGTCGGCCGGACCCGAGATCGCGAGCGGGCCGGCGGAGAGGTCGACCGACACCGGCGAGGGCGACGTTCCGACGCGCCGCTCGGCGGTCCGCTCCTTCTGCGGGCCACCCTCGAAGCGGACGTCGAGGGGTACGTCGGCGACGCCCACCCGGACGCGGAGCGAGTCCTCGTCGCTGCGCCGGCGCTCCCACAGACGGGCGAGCGGCCGCGTGGCGATGTCGCGGATGAGCACCGGATCCAGCGCCCGGTACCAGGCGTCGAGCCGCTGCGACCGCACGAGATCCGCGATGCGCGTGCGCGCGGTCGCGATGTCGGCCACCCACTCGGCCTCGGTGCGCTCCCCCTTGCGCCGGGCGAGGCGCTTGTTCGCCATGAACGAGCCGACGACCATCACCGGCGACGCGGCGGCCATGATGAGCATGATCGGCCGCTGGAAGACGATCGCGAGGGTCACGCCCAGCACGATCGGCACGATGGCGGACAGCCACGGCAGGGGTGAGGCGTCGGTCTCGGCGGGCTTGTCGCCCGGAAGCTGGACCACCGGCGTCGCGGAGGGGGTGCGGATGCGCGAGGGCCGGTTGAACGCGTGGGCGCCGAGCTCGTCCACGGTGATGTCGGCGTCCGATGCCGGCGCCATGCCGATGCGCACCACGCTGCTGCCCAGCTGCACCAGGTCGGCCGGCACGATGCGCACCGGGCCTTCCGCGGGCTGCCCGTTGACCAGCACCTGCGCGGCCGGGTCGCTCGGCTCGACGATCGCGGACAGGGGCTGGAAGCTCCCGTCGGCGGCATACCCGCCGGTCGCGGTGATCGTGACGTGACGGGGAGCCAGGTGCGGGTCGGCGACCACGACGTCACCGCCGGTCTCGCGCCCGACCGACACCGGCCGGTCCGGCTGCAGTGGCACCGCCTCGCCCGCGAACGCGCCGGCGACGAACTCCAGCCGGAGGCGCCCGGGCGAGATCACCTGCGGCGACGCGGCGGGCACCACCTGGCCGCTGCGCAGCCCCGATCCGGCGAGCGTCTCGACCGCATCGGCGGACGGGGCGAGGATCGCGGGGTCGACCTGGAGCGACTCGGCCAGCTCCGAGACCGTCGTCGCCTCGTCGACCTTCACCACCCACGAATCGGCGGACGCGGGTGAGTGCCGATCGGCGATCGTCAGGCGCAGGGTCATGGTGTGGGCACTTCCTGGAGGATGCGGGACAGTCGGGACAGCACGGACGCGCCGTCCTCCTCGTCCGGCGGCGGCGCGGGAACGGCGATTCCGAGAGGACTGCTCTCGGACCAGTCGACAGGTATGGGAGAGACGGATGCTGCGCCCCCGGCGTCGTCGCCGAACGTGACGCTCCCGAACGCCTGGTGACCGCGGCCGTCGACCACGCGGAACGAGACCTGGTCGCCGGATGACGGATCCGCGGGGAGCGAGACGGCCCCGTCGGCCCCGCACGTCGCATCGGCGATCGTCGTCGGGCACGAGAAGGCGAGGTCGTCGCCCCATGCGAGGCCGGCGAGGTCGATCGCCCGGACGGGCGCCGACTTCACGTGCAGCGCCAGGGGCGCAGCATCCGTCGTCGCCTCGACCATGCTCACGATCACCTCGGCCGTCGCCGTCTGGCCGGCGTCGTCCTTCACGGAGAGCTCGACCGTCACGTCGCCCGGGGCGTCGGAGCGCACGGCGAGGTGCGTCGGCCCGACGCCCACGTGCGCCGTGGCGGGCGACGCCGCGCCGACGCGCACCGAGGCGGTGTCGGGGCTGCAGAGCGTGCACGTGATGCCCAGGAGCGAGAGCGGGACGAGGACCTGGCCGCCCGCGGCGAACGGGGCGTCGACGCGGGGTGCCGTGATCTCGGGCGCGGGCGGCGGGGCCAGGCCGACGCGATAGTTGACGACCGTGCGCGTGGCGCCCGAGACGAGGGTGACCGGCAGTACCCGCTCACCCCATTCCGGGTCGTATTCCGCGACGGTCAGCGTGATGCCGGTGGGCTCGCAGGAGGTCTCGAACCCGTCGGCGGCCGGCAGCGCGCCGCAGTCGATCGTGACCCCCTCCGCGACCGAGAGCTCCCCCGGCTCACCGTACGGGATCTCGATGAGGGCCGTGTTCTCGGTCTGGCCTTCGTCCGCCGCCTCGGCGGATGAGGCGGCGGATGCCGTCGCGGGCATGATCGCGACCGCCACAGCCAGGATCACCGCACCGAGCGTCGCCGTCGGTCTGCGGAACATGGGACTCCAGGGGCAGGGGGCGGCGGACGACACTATAGTAATCGGGTGTCCGGACCCCACTCGGGCAACCAGACGACGCCGGAAGCACATGACCGACAATCCCTCGACGCGCCGCCTCCACCGCCAGTCGGCGACGCTGGACGCGCCGCAGGTGCTCACGGTCGACGCCGACCAGCGGGCCGCGGACGCGATCCCCCTCGCGACGATGTCGCGCCCGCCCCGCCGCCCTGCGGCGATCGTGACGGCCGCGCCCGTGTTCGCGCCCGCACCCGTCGAGCTGCCGCCCGCCGGACACAGCCCGGTGCGCGTGGGATGGGAGGCCGGCCGTGCGAGCCTGGCCACCACCCCCGGCCCGATGCGGCCGCTCGAGACCAGCGCCGACATCCTCCCCGAGCTCACCGAGGCCGTCGAGAAGCCGCGGCCGCTGTGGCGGCACCCGGCTTCCCTCGTCTCCATCGCCACGACGCTGCTCGCGCTCATCGCGCTGGGCGTGTTCCTCGCGATCGGCATGCTCAACCCCGGAGCCGCGGCGACCGGGCTCACCCTGACGGCGAGCCCGGACAACGTGCGCGCCACCTGGTCGGGCCCGGACGTGCCCTACCAGCTGCTCGTGGTGGGCGGCCCGGGCGCCGAAGCCGTGGACGTCTCGCAGCTCGTGACCGGCGAGCAGGCGTGGATCCCCGTCTCGGCGGGCCTCATCGACGACCGTTCCTGCGTGGTCGTCCGGCCCGCGTCAGCCGCGGAGGCTCCCGTCACACTCGACGCCGATGCCCTCGCCGCACAGGGGGCGTCGTCTGCCTGCGTCGCGGACGCCGCTGAGGCGGGCGCCCCGGCCGATGGCTGAGCTCCGCCGCACCGCCGCCGTGGGAGTCGCAGCCTCGCTGCTCCTGGTGACCGGCTGCGCGAGCGCCCCCGCGGAGCCCGCGCCGACGCCGACGTGGGTGGATCTCGCCGGGTACGATCCTGAGCGCGACGCCAACGGCCTGTCGCTCCTGGCTCCGGCCGACGCGCGCAGGCAGATCCTGGCGGACGTCGCCACCGCCGACACGTCCATGTCCGTGACGTTCCGCGACGCCTCCGGCCGGCCGCTGGACGTGGAATTCACCGGCGGATCGCAGCGCTTCAGCGCAGAGGTGACGGCCGACGGAGAGACGACGTCGATCGTGGTGGACGGCGCACGTGCGGCGGTCACTCCGTCGAGCCCCGTCGCCGCCCTCGCAGGTCTCGAGCCCGGCGTCGTCGCGTGCGTCGCGGCGACGGACGACCTCGTGACCCGCTGGCATCCTCTCCTCGACCCCACGGCGTTCCTCGCCGACGCGACGTCGGATGCGTCGGGTCTGGGCGCGCCCGCGGGCGGCGCGGTCGAGCTGCTGCTGGGCGAGGACGGCACCGCCGGCGTGCTCCGGGTGAGCACGGCGGGTCCGGCCCTGCCCTCCGAGCTGATCCGCGCCGACGAGGCGGCCGCGGTGCACGCCCGGTTCAGCGCGTGGGGAGAAGCCGAACCGCGTCCGCTGCCCGACGACTGCTGATCACCAGCGGGGCTGCCCGGCGCAGGCGGTGCCGAGCCGGTGCAGGCCCGCCTGCGGGTCGGCGAACGCCGCCCACACCGCCCGGCTGTCGCCGCGCTCGGCGGCCTCCGCCATCTCGCTGAGCAGGCGCGGCGCCGCGGCGGTCCACGCGATGTAGTCGGCCTGGTCGATCCCCGCGCTGCCGCGCTCGGCGACCCGCCGCACCTCGGCGGCGAGTTCGGCCACGCGGGCGAAGGCGTCCGCCCCGCCCGCCTGGCACTCGATCGCGGCCGCCATCAGGTCCACAACGGGCTGCGCGAGCGTCGCGCAGCGGTCGGCCAATGCGTCGGTCATCCGTCGGCGTCCTCTCGGGTCAGTGGAAGAAGTGACGCTCGTTGGTGAAGAACATCGTCACGTTCGCGGCCTTGGCCGCGGCGATCACCTCGTCGTCGCGCACCGAGCCGCCGGGCTGGATGATCGCCGAGATGCCCGCGTCGAGCAGGATCTGCGGGCCGTCGGCGAAGGGGAAGAACGCGTCGGATGCTGCGACCGAGCCCGCGGCGCGGTCACCGGCCCGCTCGACCGCGAGGCGGCACGAGTCGACGCGGTTGACCTGGCCCATGCCGATGCCCACCGTCGCGGAGTTCTTCGCGAGCACGATGGCGTTCGACTTGACCGCGCGGCAGGCCTTCCAGGCGAAGATGAGGTTCGTCATGTCCTCGTCGGCGGGGCGCTCGCCCGACACGAGCTGCCAGTCCTTGGCGACCGACTCGATGTCGTCGGGGAAGCGGTCGGCGTCCTGCAGCAGCAGGCCGCCCGAGACGAGGCGGACGTCCATGCGCTCCTGCTGCCAGTCGGCGGGCAGCTGCAGCACGCGCAGGTTCTTCTTCGCCTTGAAGACCTCGAGCGCCGCCGGCTCGAACGACGGCGCGACGATGACCTCCGTGAAGATGTCCTTCAGGTTCTCGGCCATCTTGAGGGTGACCGTCCCGTTGGCGGCGATGACGCCGCCGTAGGCGGAGACCGGGTCGCACTCGTGCGCACGCAGGTGGGCACTGGCGATGGGGTCGAGCGCGTTGGGCGCCGTGACGGCGATCCCGCAGGGGTTGGCGTGCTTGATGATCGCGACGGCGGGCTTGATCATGTCGAACGCGGCCCGGAGCGCAGCATCCGCGTCCACGTAGTTGTTGTACGACATCTCCTTGCCCTGGAGCTGGATCGCCTGGGCGATGCCGTGGCCGCCGTTGCGCGTGTAGATCGCGGCGCGCTGGTGCGAGTTCTCGCCGTAGCGGAGCGTCGCGAGGCGCTCGGCCTTGATCGTGAGGTGCGCGGGCAGGTCCTCTTCGAGGAGCGTGCCCTCCGTGAACCACGTCGCGACGGCGCGGTCGTACTCGGCGGTGTGCGCGAACGCGCGGGCCGCGAGCTCGCGGCGCTGCACGAGGCTCGTGCCGCCCGCGCGGACGGCCTCGATGACCGCCGGGTACGACGACGGCGAGACGACGATCGCGACGTTGGCGTAGTTCTTCGCCGACGCGCGCACCATGGCGGGGCCGCCGATGTCGATCTGCTCGACGACGTCGTCGCCCTGCGCGCCCGAGCGCACGGTCTCGACGAACGGGTAGAGGTTCACCACGACGAGCTCGAACGGTGCGATGTCGAGCTCGGCGAGCTGACGCTCGTGGTCCTCGAGGCGGAGGTCCGCGAGGAGGCCGGCGTGCACGCCCGGGTGGAGGGTCTTCACGCGGCCGTCGAGCGACTCGGGGAACCCGGTCACGCTCGACACGTCGGTCACGGTGTGGCCGGCCTCACGCAGGAGCGTCGCGGAGCCACCGGTCGAGACGATCTCGACGCCCGCAGCGGCGAGCGCCTCGCCGAGCGCCAGCAGGTCGGTCTTGTCGCTCACCGACACGAGTGCGCGGCGCACCGGCACCACATCGCGGGGGCGGTACAGGGCGGGGTCGTGGCTCGGTCCGGCCATGGCGGGTCTCCTCGGTGGGGGTGGGGTCAGAGCTGCGCGCTCGCGGACGCCGCCGCGAGGTCGAGGTCGCCGGTCGCGACGCGGCGCACCACATCGATCAGGAGGCGGCGCTCGACGGGCTTGATGCGCTCGTGCAGGGCGTGCTCGTCGTCGCCGGGGAGCACGGGCACGCGCTCCTGGGCGAGGATCGGCCCCGAGTCGACCCCGTTGTCGACGATGATGACGCTGGCCCCGGTCTGCGCCACGTCGGCGGCGAGCGCGTCGCGCACGCCGTGCGCACCGGGGAACTCCGGCAGGTACGCCGGGTGTGTGTTGACGATGCGCGGCGACCACGCATCGACGAGATCCGCCGGCAGCAGCCGCATGAGACCGCTCAGCACGACGAGGTCGGGCCGCCAGACGTCGAGCTGGGTGGCGAGCTCGGCGCCCCACTCCTCGCGGGTCGCGAACTGAGCGAACGGAACCATGAACGTGGGGATGCCGTACTCCTCGGCGTGCACGAACCCGTCGGCCTCGCGATCCGCGCCGACAACGACGATGCGGGCGGGGAACTCGGGATCGGCCGCCGCGTCGAGGAGAGCGCGCAGGTTCGACCCTGTGCCCGAGATGAGAACGGCGACCGTGAGCACCCGAACAGTCTAATTGGAACCATCCCTCTCGCCGGGCGCCGACCGGGGCAGCTCGATCGGCTCGGTCGTGGCTTGCGACGCGGCGGGGCCGCCTGCGCCGGGCAGCGGCGTCGGCCGCGATCCGCGCGCGGCAGGGGACGGATGCTGCGCCCCGGCGTCGCCGTCCGGCACCGGGCCGCCCCGCCGGGCGGTGAACGCAGCGACGGCGGCGAACGCGGCCGCCTCCGGGGGCTCGGGCGCCGTCTCGTCGGCGGCGCGGGGTTCGTCGTCCACGGCCGCGGCGGGGGCCGGGGTGTGACCCGCGGACCGTCCACCGCCCCGGGTGGTCCGCGGCGACAGCAGCAGGATCGCCGCTCCGAGCAGGACCTCGAGCCCGACCGCCAGCGCGACAGGCCCTGCATCCGGGCCGAATTCGGCGAGCCGTCCCGGCCCGAGCGATCCCGACGCCACCCAGGCGAGCAGCGCCGCGGCCCCTCCGGAGAGCAGCGCGATGCCCGCGGTCACGACGAGGCGTGCCGCGATCGGGTCCTCGGCGGCGTCGGCGTCGTCGTCGAACGCCCTCGCGGCGGCGGGCTCCGCCGTGCCCGGCCCGGAGAGCAGCCCGCTGAGAGCCGCCGTCTTCCCGGAATCGAACCTCGATGACGCGGGACCGGCCGCCGCGTCGGGCTGCGGCATCCGTGCCCGTCGGCCCGGCCCGCCCCCGTGAAGGAGCCGCGAGCGCGCGATCCACCCCGCGAGCGCGCCGAGTGCGACCGGCAGCAGGGCGAGCAGCAGCAGCCACGACGTCGTCGACTCGGGCACGGCGCCCAGTGCGGGTAGACCCGGCACGACACCTACCTGGGTCCCGGCAGGCGAGACCGAGGAGCCCGTGCCGACGGCGAAGCCTGGTCCGGCCGCGAAGCTCATCCCCCACACCGCGAGCGTCGGCACGTAGGCGAGCTGGGCGAGCGTGATGACGGTGGCGCCGAGCGGGTCGACGTCGCCCGCCTGGAACAGCGACACGATCTGCCCGGCCCTTGCGAACAGCGCGACCGCGGCGACGGCGGCGCCGACGCCGATCAGTCCCGCGACGACGACCGCCGTCCCGCGCGCGACGAGCGCGGGCACCTCGCCCCAGCCGTGGGGCGCCGCCTCGACCCGGTCGCGCAGCCGTGCGATCGCCCCCGACCCGGCTTCGTTCCACTCGGTCACGGCCGCGGCGACGAACGCCGGCACCGCGAACAGCAGCGTGGGCACGAGGATCGCCTGCCACGTCTCCGGACGCGCGACCTCATTCGCGCCGGTGAGCGCGGCACCCGTCGTGAGCGCCGCGAACACGACGCTCGAGGTCAGCACGCCGGTGAGCCACGCGTCGGCGTGCGAGGCGCGGGCGCCGGAGCGGGCGGCGAAGATCGCCGTGAACGCGGCGAACGCGAGTGGCGCGAGGGACAGGACGAAGGATGCCGCGTCCGCATCGATCCCCGTCGCCGCGAGGTAGTCGGGCGGCAGAGTGACGTTCAGGGGGACCAGGTTGCCGACCTGCCACACCGACACCGCCGACGGCCACAGCACGCCCCAGTCCGCTCCGCCGCCGAACCCGAACACCCACAGCAGAGTGAGCGGAGCCAGGGTCACGGCGAGGCCGACAGCCGCGGCGATGGCGGCGTCGACGGAGGCGAGAAGGGCGACGATGAGGCGATGCATGCGCCATCGACCCTACTTCGCGCCGCGGTGACGGCCTGGTCGGCCGCGCGCGGGGACGCAGCATCCGTCCAGCCAATCCTCGGGTCGGGGCGGAAGCGACTAACGTTTCACGTCGGAGGTCCCCCCACATGAGCACAGTCGAGTCCACGACGCCCAACGCCCCCGACGACACCGAGAACGCCGAGACCCCGAAGCCGAGGAACGGCTTCGACAGGTTCTTCGAGATCACCAAGCGCGGATCGACGATCCCCGCCGAGATCCGCGGCGGCGTCGTGACGTTCGTGACGATGGCGTACATCGTCATCCTGAACCCGATCATCCTTTCCAGCGGCACGGATGTCGCGGGCAACACCCTCGGGTTCACGCAGGTCGCCGCGACCACCGCGCTGACCGCCGGCGTCATGACGGTGCTGTTCGGTCTCGTGACCCGTCTGCCCTTCGCGTTCGCGGCGGGCCTCGGCATCAACTCGTTCCTCGCCGTGGCGGTCGTGGGCCAGGTCACGTGGCCCGAGGCGATGGGCCTCGTCGTCATCAACGGTCTGATCATCGTGCTGCTCGCGGCCACGGGCCTGCGGCGCATGATCTTCGACGCCGTGCCCATCCAGCTGAAGCTCGCGATCACGGTCGGCATCGGCCTGTTCATCGCCTTCATCGGCTTCGTCGACGCCGGCTTCGTCACCTCGACGGGCACCTCCTCCCCGCCCGTCGGGCTGGGTGTCAACGGCTCGGTGGCCACGGTGCCGACGCTGATCTTCGTCTTCACGCTGCTGCTCACCGGCATCCTCGTGGCCCGCAAGGTCAAGGGCGGCATCCTCATCGGCCTCGTCACCGGCACCGTCGTCGCCGTGATCGTCGAGGCGATCTGGAACATCGGCCCCAAGTTCGACGGCGATGACGTCAACCCCGGCGGCTGGGGCCTCTCGGTCCCCGAGCTGCCGTCGTCGCTCGTGAGCGTGCCCGACCTGTCGCTCGTCGGCCAGGTGTCGTTCGGGTCGTTCGAGCGCATCGGCGTGCTGGCGGCGCTGATGCTCGTCTTCACGCTCGTCTTCACGAACTTCTTCGACGCGATGGGCACCATGACGGGCCTGTCGAAGGAGGCCGGCCTCGCGAACGAGAAGGGCGACTTCCCGCGCATCAAGTCGGCGCTCATCGTCGAGGGCGTCGGCGCCGTCGCGGGCGGTTTCACGTCCAGCTCGTCGAACACGGTGTTCATCGAGTCGGGCGCCGGCATCGGCGAAGGCGCGCGTACGGGCTTCGCGAACGTCGTTACCGGTGGACTCTTCCTCGTGGCCATGTTCTTCACGCCGCTCGTGTCGATCGTGCCCACCGAGGTCGCGGCATCCGCGCTGGTCATCGTGGGTGCGCTGATGATGTCGCAGATCCGCTTCATCGACTTCTCGGACTTCTCGATCCTGCTGCCGGTGTTCCTCGCGGTCACGGTCATGCCGCTCACCTACTCGATCGCGAACGGCATCGGCGCGGGCTTCATCGCCTGGGTCGTCGTCCGGTCGCTCTCGGGCAAGGCCCGCGAGATCAGCCCCCTGCTGTGGATCGTCGCGGCCGGCTTCGTGCTCTACTTCGCGCGCGGACCGCTCGAGACCCTGCTCGGCTGAGCCGCATCCGAGAGACGTGAACGGATGCCTCGGCCCGAGGCATCCGTTTCGTCATTCAGCGCAGCGGGGTCCAGCCGGGTGGCGTCGGGCCGTCGTCGGCGGCACGCTCCCTGTCGGCGAGGGCGGACCATCCTTGCGCGGCATCCGCTCCGTCGAAGCCGCCGCGCGCGACGCGGAAGCCGAGGTCGTCGTGGTGCATGCGCGGGCCGCCGCCCCGGCGCGTCGAGGCGCGCACGCTCCATGCGTCGTCGGCGAATCCGCCGCCGCGGAACACGCGGTAGTCGCCGTACCGCGCGGGATCGAGCAGGTTCCAGCACCACTCCCACGCGTTGCCGAGGGTGTCGAAGAGGCCGTTGAGGTTCGGCAGCTTGCCGCCGACGTTCTGGGGTGCGGTGACCCCGTCGGCGCTCGTCCAGGCGACCTCGGCGAGCGGGCCGTAGTGCGGACCCCTGGCACCGGCGCGGCACGCGTGCTCCCACTCGGCCTCGGTCGGGAGCCGGTAGCCGTCGGCGTCGACGTGCCACGTGACGTCCTCGCCCTCGAACGAGTAGGCGGGATCGAGTCCCTCCCACTCCGAGGCGGCGTTGCAGAACCGGATGGCGCGCAGCCAGCTGACGTCGGTGGCAGGTCGCCGCGGGTGGGATGCCGGTTCGCCGAGCAGCTCGGCGAGCTGCTCCTGCGTGACGGCGTACACGCCGATCTCGAAAGGCTCGAGCTCGACGCTCCAGCGGGTCTTGCGACGGGCGTCGTGCAGCGTGACCGTTCCGCCGGCGATGCGGGCGAGTTCGATGTCGGTCACCGCGGCAGTATCCCACGCGGCAGGAGTGCCGGGACGCTCAGCGGGCGCTCTGCCAGGCGCCCGAGGCCGGCAGCTGCCCACCGAAGAGCTGCCGCACGGTGACGAGCTGGAACCCCCGGTCGAGGAGCCCGTCGAGGACGGCGCCCGTGGTGCGCGCCGTGCCCGGATGGATGTCGTGCAGCAGCACGATCGATCCCGCGCGCGGCTGCTCCACCGAGCGCGCGATCAGCACGTCGTCGGCCGGTCCCTGCCAGTCGAGCGTGTCGACGTCCCACAGGATCGCAGGCATCCCCGCGGCGGCCAGCACCCGCGGGCTGAACTCGCCGTACGGGGGGCGGAACGCGGTGATGTCCTGGCCCGAGACCGCCTCGAGCGCCCGCGTGGAGTCGACGATCTGGGCGGAGATCTGCGCATCGGTCAGCTGGGGAAGATGCGGGTGGTTCCACGTGTGCCCCTCGACCTCGTGGCCCTCCCGCGTCATGCGGGCGAGGGTGTCGGCGTAGCCCTGCGCGTTCTGCCCCATCGCGAAGAACGTGGCCGCCGCGTCACGTGCCGCGAGGTCGTCCAGGATGCCGGCCGTGTAGGCGGACGGACCGTCGTCATAGGTCAGCGCGACACAGGGCACCAGTCCGCAGTCGACGGCGCGCGCTCCGGCGGGCGCCGCGACCGGCCCGGAGTAGGGCTGGCCGTAGGAGGCGAGCACGCGCGCACCGAGCGGCGACACGAGCCCGGCCGCGACCTCGGCCGGAACGGCGATGTCGAGCGGCTCCGTCGTCGGCGGCGCGCCGAGCCCGGCGAGGTCCGGTGCGGTGAACCCGGGCGCCAGCGTGACGACGAGCCCCTCCGCCGAGGGGACGGTCGTGGCGAGCGCAGCCCGGATCGGCGCGAGCTGCACGTCGTCGCCGACCACGACCGGTCGCTGGCTGAGCGCGCCCTCGTCACGGCGGAGCGCCTCGACGATGTGGGCGCCGAGCGCGGCAGCCGCGCCCTCGGCCCACAGCCCATCGGCCGTCGCCGTCTCGCCCGTCGCGACGTCGGTGTACAGCGTGGTCGTCGTGTCGGAGCGGATGCCGGCCGGATCGCCGCTGACCACCCGGACGCGCTCCCCCACGATGGATCCGCCCGCGGCGACGATGCCGCACACCACGGCGGTCCCGGACCCGCCCGCCGGGCCGAGGGCGGGATCGGCCAGGAGCTCCGCGGCCGGGCGCCGCGTGCTGTCGGCGACGCAGCGCCGATCCGCGAGGCCGGACCCGACGGGCGAAGGCGTGGGCGCGAACGCGCTTCCCGACGCGGCCGAGCGGTCGGCGATCGCAGCGCGGACGAACTGCTCCACCTGGGCGTTGAACGGGTCGGCGGTGGCGCCGGCCGGAAGCAGGGCGACTCGGGCGTGGAGTCCGACCGCATCGTTGCGGACGCGCAGCGGCACGATGCCGGCGCCGAGCGGCCCGTCCGCGGACGCGGCGATCTCCGGGACCGGATCCGTCGCGTGCACCATCTCCGGTGCCCACGCCGGGGGATCCCAGGCTCCCTGCGACGCCGGGGCGCAGCCCGCCATCGCGAGGGCGGCCACCGCGAGCACGGCCGCCGCCGCGCGCACTCTCATCGGCGGATGCCTTCCAGCAGATCGCCGATGGCGGTGCGGTATGCCGCGGGTTCGCCGCCCTCGGGCGGACGGACCTCCACGACGACCCGTACGCTGGGCGCAGCATCCGGTTCCCCCACACCTGCGACGACTCCGCCGTCGTCGAGGTCGACGTGGACCGCGGTCAGACCGGAGGCGAGCAGTTCGGAGCGCGGGGCGCCCGCCGCCGCGTCGGCGACCACGTCGCCGGGCTTCTCGTCGACCGACTCGAGCCTCGCACGCAGCGCTCCGTCCGGTGTGCGCACCGTGATCGCGTTCTCCGCGTCGCGCGTCACGACCCAGTCGGCGGGCACGACGACCGACGCGTCCTCGAGGTCGGTCGGAGCGCTCCCGTCCGACACCTCGCTCGAGAGGTTCGCGATGGTCGGGGGAAGGGCCGCGACAGCGCCGATCGCGACGGCCGCGAGAACGAGACCCGCCGCCGCATAGGCGAGCGCGGTCTCCCACCGCCGCGCGGTGGTTCCGACGCGTGCGTCCCCGGTCACGCCACCCCCCTGACGGGGCCGAGTCTAGGAGCGGTCCGCCCGCGGATCGCTCAGGAACGCCTCAGTTTCGCGAGATCAGTCCTCGCGGGGCTCGAGCACGAAGATCGCGATCTGCCGGTCGGTGCGCTTCTGGTAGTCGTCGTAATCGGGCCACACGGCCGCGGCGCGCGCCCACCACTGCGTGCGCTCGTCCCCCGAGAGCTCGCGAGCCAGGTAGTCGTGCTTCGCGTCGGCGTCCTGCAGCTCGACGTGGGGTTGGCGGCGCATGTTCTCGGCCCACTTGGGCTCGTCGGGCGCCCCGCCCTTCGACGCGACGACGGCGTAGCGTCCGTCGTGCTCGACGCGCATGAGCGCGGTCTTGCGCAGCGCCCCGGTCTTGGCCCCGACCGTCGTCAGCACGATGATCGGCACACCTCGCAGGGTGTTGGCCTTCTCGCCGTTCGACGCCTCGAAGGCTTCGGCCTGCGTGCGGGCCCAATCGGACGTGGACGGCTTGTACTCTCCGGTCAGCGGCATGCCACCAGCGTAGAGCCGCTGCGGCACGGCACGGCTCGGGTCGCGGGACCCCTATGGTCGACTCATGCCCAACCTCAGAGTCGAACTCCTTCCCGGACGCACGGTCGACCAGCGCCGCCGCTTCGCCGAACTCGTGACCGATGCCGCCGTCGAGGCGCTCGGCGCCCGCCGGCAGGACGTGCGCATCATGTTCGAGGAGGTCGCCGCCGACTTCGTCGCCAACGGCGGCGTCCTCGCCAGCGAAGACGCCGACCGCGCCGGGCAGGTCGCACGCTTCAGCGCTTCCGCCGCGGACTGAACGACCGGGGACGGATGCTGCAGCCCCGGGCCGCAGCATCCGTCCCGTCGTCAGCCCTTCACCGCCGCGCCGGCGACGGAGTCGACGATCTGCCGCTGCGCCACGGCGAACAGGATGAGCACCGGCACCGACGCGATGACCGCGCCGGCCATGACGATCCCGAAGTGGGTGCGGTAGGCGCCCTGCAGCATCGCGAGGCCCGGCTGCAGAGTCATGTTCTCAGGCGACAGGAGCACGTAGACCGGCCACAGGAAGTCGTTCCAGTTCCCGAGGAAGGACAGCACCGCGAGCGTGGCCAGCGCGGGCTTCGCCAGCGGCAGCGCCACCTGGAAGAAGATCCGGAACTCGCCGGCTCCGTCGATGCGCGCAGCCTCCTCCACCTCGACGGGGAGCCCGAGGAAGAACTGCCGCAGGAAGAACACCCCGAACGCCCCAGCGGCTCCCGGAACCGTGATCGCGAGGATGGTGTCGAGCCAGCCGAAGTTCTCGACGATCAGGTAGTTGGGGATGAGGAACACGACAGGCGGCACGAGGAGCGTGGCGATGATCAGGCCGAACACGACCTTCTTCCCGGCGAAGTCCAGGCGTGCGAGGGCATAGGCGGCCATCGATGCCGTCGCGAGGATGAGCACCGTCTGGAGCGTCGCCGCCGCGAAGCTGTTCCACAGCCAGAGGAAGATCGGCTGCTGACCGCTGAGCAGCAGTGTCTGATATGCCTCGAGCGAGAACGGGTCCGGGAGCGAGTACGGATTCCGCACGGCATCCGCGTCCGTCTTGAACGACGTGAGCACCATCCAGACGAGCGGGAAGACGATGACCAGTGCCAGGAAGCCGAGCACGGCGTACAGCAGGGTCCGCGAAGCGAGGCGACGCGCGGACGGACGACGGCTCGGCGCGAGGGACGCGGTCATGAGACACCTTTCTCGGAGCGCTCGCGCTGCAGGCGGAAGTTGACGACGCTGATGATCGCGAGGATCGCGAAGAGGATGTAGCTCATCGCGGCGGCGGGCGCCATGTTGTTCTGCGAGAGGCCCTGGTCGGCGATGTACATGATGGCCGTCCGCGTCTCGTTGCCGGGACCGCCGGCGGTCAGCAGGTACGACTGACCGAACATGTTCGCCGACGCGAGGATCGTCGTCGTCGTGATGAAGAGCATGACGGGGCGCAGACCCGGAACGGTGACGTTCCAGAAGGAGCGCACGGCGCCCGCACCGTCGAGAGCAGCAGCCTCGTACAGATCGCCGTTGATGCCCTTCAGCCCTGCGAGGAAGATCACGGTGTTGAGACCGGCCGTCCACCACACGGTGACCCCGACGAGCGACACCCAGACCCACGGCACATCGACGATCCAGGGAGTGTCATCTGGCAGCCCGAGCAGGCCGAGGACGTGGTTGAGGATGCCGGACTGGGTGTCGAGGATGTACACCCAGATCACTCCGACGATCGCGACGCCGAGCACGTACGGTGCGAAGAAGACCGTCCGGAACACCGTCGCACCACGCAGACGCCGGTTGAGCAGCAACGCCACCAGGAGCGGCAGGACGACGAGGAACGGAACGCTGGCGACCACGAAGATCGCGGTCGCCCGCATCGACTCCCAGAAGTCCTCGGAGGTCGTCGTGCCGGGCACGAACAGGTCGATGTAGTTGTCGAGTCCGACGAAGTTCTGCACATCACGGAAGGGACTCCAGTCCGTGAGGCTGATCCAGAGTCCGAAGATCGCCGGGGCGATCACGAAGGTTCCGAAGAGGATCAGGAACGGTGCGAGGAACAGATATGCGATGAGGGTGCGCCGGCGTGCGGCGGGGCGGCGGCCCCCCGCGGGGCGGCCGCCCGACCGGGCGCCGGAGCGCTCGGTCGGGACGGCCGCGGTGGTCGCGATGTCAACCGCCATACTTCGCCTTGTTCTGCTCGAGGATCGCGTCGGCCTTCTTCTTGGCGTCGTCGAGTGCTTCCTGCGGCGTCTTCTTGCCGGTGAGCGCCTCGTTGAGTGCGGTCGTGATCAGGGCGTTCGCCTCGTTGATACCCGGCGAGACGGTCTCGTAGTGCGCGTACTCCAGCTCGCCGATGAACGGCTCGAGCGCCGGGTAGGCGGACAGAAGCTCCGGATCCTCGCGCACCGTGTTGGCCGCGGGCAGCTCACCGGTCTCGCCCCAGCCGAGGGAGTTGTCGTTCATCCACTTGACGAACGTGGCCGCGGCGGCGGTCTTGTCCTCGTCCTGACCCTTGTTGGAGGGGAACACCCAGTGGGTGGAGCTCGACCAGACGGCCTTCTCGTCGCCGATCTGCGGCACGGGCGCCGCCGCCCAGTCGAGGTCGCCGAACGCGGAGTTGGTCGTCTGCCACACGCCGTTCCAGTTGAAGGCGGTGTCACCCGCGAGCAGCGCCTTGATGTTGCCGTCCTGCGCGACATTGGCGGGGCTGTAGCCGTTCTTCACCAGATCCGTCATCCAGGTGAGCGCCTCGACACCGGCCTCGGAGTTGAACGTCGCCTCGGTCACGTCCTCGTTGTAGAGGTCACCGCCGAACTGCCACAGCAGGCTCTGGAACTCGAAGGTGCCGGTGAAGACGTAGCCGTCGACCCATTCGCCCTGGACACCGGCATCCTTGAGCGCGTCCAGCGCGGCGACGTAGCCGTCCTTGTCGGCGGGGATCTCGGTGATGCCGGCCTTCGCGAGCACCTCCTTGTTCACGAAGAGCCCGAGCGGGGTCACGCTCCACGGCACGGCGTACTGCGCGCCGTCGTAGTTGCCCTTGTCGAAGACGCCGGGCGGGAAGTCGTCGGCGGTGTAGCCGAGGTTGTCGATGATGTCGTCCGCGGGGATCAGCAGCTTCTGGGCCGCGTACGTCGCCAGATCGTCGCCGTGGAGCACCGCGACATCCGGTCCCTTCCCCGCCTTGACGGCGAGCGGCATCTTCGCGGCGATGTCGGCCCACTCCTGCGGCACGTTCTTGACGACGATGTTGTCGTGCTCGGCATTGAACTCGTCGATGAGCTTGGGGACGATCGTCGGCGCGGCACCGCCGGTCCAGCCGTGCCAGAACGTGATCTCGACCTTCGGCCCGTCATAGTCCTCACCCGAGACCGAGCCGCCGCCCGCACTCGATCCTGCGCAGCCTGCGAGCGCCAGCGCGACCGCAGTCGCGAGGCCCACGCCCAGCCCCCGCACGATTGTCTTCTTCATGTAGTTGCTCTCCTTTGAGGTGAAGCCCGACCCAGAACGGCCTGTGTCGGCGTTTCAAGTGCAAGTGCGGTCGAATGTACAGCGCTGGAAATTGGATGTCAACCGAGCCGACCCCGCGCCGCGCGCACGCTATCCTTCACCTGTCCCACACAGGCAGGAGGAGCTTGCATGCGCGGACCGCGACTGCAGGACGTGGCCGAACGCGCCGGGGTGTCGATGAAGACGGTCTCCAACGTGGTGCGCAACTACCCCCACGTTTCGCCCAAGATGCGCGAGCGCGTGCAGAAGGCGATCGACGAGCTCGGATATCGGCCCAACGTGATGGCGCGACGGCTCGCAACGGGCAGGACCGGCCTGATCGCGCTGGCCTTCGCCGACGTCGGCATCCCGTACTTCGCCGAACTGGCGCGGGTCGCCTCGCGGACGGCCCAGTCCTTCGGATACCGGGTGCTGCTCGAGGAGACGGACGCCACGCTGGAAGGCGAGCGCGCGCTGATGGCGACCTCCGAGGCCGGGCTGGTCGACGGCATGCTCTTCCAGCCGAGCGCGATGACCTCGACCGAGATCGCGCAGCATCGCTCCGACATCCCCATCGTGCTGCTCGGAGAAACCCCCGCACCGCTGACGATCGACCGCGTGATGATCGACAACGTCGCCGCAGCCCGCGAGATCACGCGGCACGTCATCGCGTCCGACCGGCGCCGCATCGCGTTCGTGGGGCACGAGGCGAAGGTCCTGAGCGAGACGTCCCGCCAGCGCATCCTCGGGTACGAGCAGGCCCTTCAAGAAGCAGGCATCACACCGGACCCCGCCCTTCTCGTCGCGACGGAATCCGTGTCCGCCGCCGATGCCGTCACTGCGATGCGTCAGGCCCTCGACGACGGTCTGCGCGTGGACGGCGTCGTGTGCCGCGACGACCTCGCGGCGATCGGCACGCTGCGCGCACTGCAGGAACGCGGGATCCGCGTCCCCGAAGACGTCGCAGTGACGGGCTGGGACGACACACGACTCAGCGCCGTCACCTTCCCCAGCCTCACCACGGTGAGCCCCGACCTGCACGCCCTCGTGACCAGGTCGCTGGAGCTCTTGATCGAACGGATCGAGGGCTATGACGGCGTGGGCCGGCACGAGATCGCGCCCCACCGCGTCGTCACGCGGGAAAGCGCCACAGGCCACGCCGACTGACGCGCGTTCCAACGCTGCAACATGAACACGGAATTTACAGCGCTGCATTTCTAGTGCATGCTGGTCGACATGATCGACGACGACAGCCGCTCCTGGTCCGCGAGCGACCAGGACGGCACCTATCCCCGCCCGCAGCTGGTCAGAAGGGCATGGGCGGACCTCACCGGAACCTGGACGTTCGCGTTCGATGACGAAGACACCGGGCTGCGAGACGGGTGGGAACGTGCGGGCGAGTTCGATCGCGACATCCGCGTGCCCTTCCCGCCCGAGGCCCCGGCGTCGGGTGTCGGCGACACAGCGCATCACCGCGTCGTCTGGTATGCGCGCACGTTCGGCGTGGACGAGGTGACGCGCGCGGGCCACGACGGAAGCACGCGACTCATGCTCCGATTCGGTGCGGTCGACTACCGGTGTCGAGTGTGGGTGGACGGGCAGCTCGTCGGCACGCACGAGGGTGGTCACACCGCGTTCGCGTTCGACGTCACGGACGCGCTCACCGAGACGCCTGTGCACAGCCTCGTGGTCCGCGCAGAGGACGACCCCCATGACATCGGCCAGCCCCGAGGCAAGCAGGACTGGCGCGAGCAGCCGCACGTCATCTGGTATCACCGCACGAGCGGCATCTGGCAGCCCGTGTGGCTCGAGGCTGTGCCCGCAGCCGCGATCACCGGCGTCCGGTGGACCGCTGATCCGAGGGCAGGAGTGGTGAGCGCGTCTCTCGAACTGTCATCGGCGCCCGTTGATCCGATCGCCGCACGGATCGAGCTGTCGTACGAGGGCCGCGTCCTCGGCCGCGTCGAGACGGTCGTCGCCGACGACGAGGTCCACCTCGTCGTCCCGCTCGCCGCGCTCGCCAACGGCCAGGCGTACGAGGAGCTGCTCTGGTCGCCCGAACACCCTCGGCTGATCGATGCCGACATCCGGGTGGGCGCCGACCACGCCCGCTCCTACGTCGGCATCCGCACGGCGCACGTGGCACGCGGCCGCTTCTTCCTCAACGACCGCCCGTACTACGTACGGTCGGTGCTCAACCAGGGGTACTGGCCGGAGTCCCATCTGGCCGCTCCATCTGCCGCCGCACTGCGCGAGGAGGCGGCCCTCATCAAGCGACTGGGATTCAACGCCACGCGCGTCCACCAGAAGTTCGAGGATCCGCGGTTCCTTTACTGGGCCGACCGCCTCGGCCTGCTCGTGTGGGGCGAGGCTCCCGCGAGCTTCACCTTCTCCCCTGTCGCGGTTGAGCGCACCGTCCGCGAATGGCTCGAGATCGTGCGACGCGACTTCTCGCACCCGTCGATCGTGACCTGGGTGCCCCTCAACGAGAGCTGGGGCGTGCAGCACGTCGCATCGGACAGCCGCATGCAGCACTTCGCGCGGGCGCTCGTCTCGCTCACCAAGGCGCTCGACCCCACTCGCCCCGTGGTCTCGAACGACGGGTGGGAGCAGGTCGACACCGACATCGTCGCGATCCACGACTACGAGGCCGACCCCTCTGTGGTGGCCGACCGCTACCGCACCCGCGCCGACATCGATGAGATGATCGCGACCGTCGGTCCGGCGGGACGCGTTCTCGTGCTCAGCGGAGACGTCGAGGACGCTCCGGTGATGCTGACGGAGTTCGGGGGCATATCGTTCGATGTGGACGCTGCAGCGGACGCGTGGGGGTACTCGTCGGCGACGTCGGCCGCGGACTTCGAAGCCCGGCTCGAGGGCCTCATGCGCGCGGTCCACTCCAGCAGGGCGCTCGCCGGCTTCTGCTACACGCAGCTCAGCGACACGCTGCAGGAGACCAACGGCCTGGTCGGCGCCGACCGCACGCCCAAGATCCCCGCCGAGCGCATCCGGGCGATCATCTCGGGCTCACCGCTCGCCGACTGAAACGAAGAGGGACGGATGCTGCAGCCCGGGGCTGCAGCATCCGCTCTCTGTCGTTCGTGGCTCGCGTCGCCGATC